>CAYMQR010000269.1:0-4252 GCA_964392195.1 uncultured bacterium
GTGCGCGACGTGCAGGCTCGGGAACACGTTCACGCCGCCGTCGGCGTCGATGAACTGCAGCAGTAGCTGGCAGGTGAAGCCCGTGCACTCGAGGGGCGGCGGGATCATCCGCACCGGCAGGGCGATCCACCCCAGCCAGCCCAGCGCGGTCGCGACGCCGTACGCGATCACCATCGGCCTGAAGTCCCTCCAGCGCAGCGCGAGCCACGCCGGCGAGATCGCGATCAGGTAGTAGCCGATGTAGATCCAGAACGCCTGCGGAACGAACGGGACGTGGCGGTCGATCCAGGTGTCGAGCCGGATCGGCGGCGTGCCGGCCGCGAATCGCGCGAGGTTCCACTCGGCGAGCATCAGGTAGGTGATCAGGATGAACGCGCCGCAGCCGAACGCGAACACCCAGCGCTGGACGCGGAACGCCGGGAGCCCGGCCGGGGCGCGGTCGGTTCGGGTCGTGGGCGTGGCCATCAGCGGTCCTGCGGGCGAGGCTGCGGGGACGAGCGGCGCTCCAGGATACTGTCGTCGCGTCCGCGGAGAGGGGCAAACATGTCGGCGGAGTGGCTGGGCATCGCGCGCGAGCGCGCCGACCGCGCCAACGCGGAGGATCCCCGCATCGTGGTCGGGCCTGACGGCCACGAGCGGCCGTTCGAGCTCGCCTACGCGGACCGCCTCGAGCACTGGATCGGCCTCCTGGTACCGAGCCCGAGCGCGGCGCTCTCGTTCGCGTGCCGCGCCCAGCACGTCCGGCGCTGGGAGATCCCCCGCGGCGCGTTCCCCGACGGGCGCGCCGGCTACCACGCGTGGCGCCGCGAGCTCGAGGACCTCCACGTCGCGGTCGCTCGCGAGATCCTCGCCGGGTCGGGGTGTGGCGCCGACGACGCACTGCGCGTCGAGCGGCTGCTCCGCAAGCAGGGCCGCGACGCCGATCCCGAGGTCCAGGCGATGCAGGACGCCGTGAGCCTGGTGACCATCGAGATGCAGATGGGCTCGCTCGAGGCGAGGCTCGACGAAGCGAAGCTGGTCGACGTCCTCCGCCGCACCATGGTCAAGATGAGCCCCGCCGGCCGCGAGCTCGCGGCGCGCATCCCGCTCGGCGACGAGGCGTTGCGGATCGTCGCGCTCGCGGCGCGGGCGCTCGCCGAGCCGCGCTGACGTCGGTCTCCGCGGCGCCCGCGAGCGCGGTTGAGCGGACCGCGGAGCGCGATTGCTCTCCGATTTCGCGGTGCGTTACCCTCGACGGACCGAGGAAAACGAGATGGCCCCCCTGCTGCGACCGGCCGCTGCCATGATCCGCGCGGCGCGCACGTTCTACGTGGCCGAGGTCGCCGGCGGGCTGCTCTATCGGCGCCTCGCCGAGGCGGTCGGCAACGAGGACGTCCGGCACGCCCTCGATCACTTCGCCGACGACGAGTACCGGCACGCCGACTGGTACCTGGACTGGCTCCTCGATCGGGGCGTCGCGCCCGCCCGCCTCGACGGCCTGGTCGCGCGAGTCGCGCCCGCGGTCGCGCGCGTGCTCGCCGCCCGCAGCCTGGAGGGCCAGCTCGAGCTCTTCTCCGCCGGCGAGGCGGCGGCCGCTCGCCACCTGAGGGAGCTCGCGCCGCGCATCCACGACACCGCGTTGCGGGCCATCGTCGAGCGCACCATCCCGGCCGAGCAGGGCCACGCAGACTGGTACCCCGAGGTCGGCCGCGGCCTGCTCTCGCCCGCGGACCGCCTGCGGCACGCCGGCTTCGTGTTCCGGCCGGCCGCGCCGTCTTCGCCGCGTTGATCCGAGCGCGGGCGCCCG
This sequence comes from uncultured bacterium, assembly GCA_964392195.1. Lineage (GTDB taxonomy): Bacteria > JADJOY01 > JADJOY01 > JADJOY01 > JADJOY01 > JADJOY01. The sequence goes on from CAYMQR010000269.1 coordinate 1,787, forward strand.
CGGGCGCGCCGCGCGACACCCCCGATGCCCAAGACCGGTGTCCCCAGCCCGCGAAGAGACGCGGGGCACGAGGACCGCGATCGCACGCGGATCCTGATGCGCCGGCGCCTGCGCGCGGCCCAGGTCCGCATCCTGCGCCGCATCCCGCGCAAGCGGCACCTGCGCGACACCTGGGTGCATCGCCGTTTCGGTGAGCGCCTCTTCGATCCCACGATCTGGCAGGTCGGACGCGCGGGTGTCGCGGGCGGCCTGGCGGTCGGGGTGCTGATCAGCTTCACGCCGCTCATCGGCCTGCACATGGTGATGGCCGCCGTCGCCGCGTACGTGTTGCGTCTCAACCTGCCCGCCGCGCTGGTCGGGGCGTGGTTCATGAACCCGGTCACGGCGCCGGTGCTGCTCGTGGCGGTGTACAAGGTGGGCGCGGCCCTCGACTGGCTGCCCGAGGTCCAGCTCGGGACCGGCTACCCGGCGGCGTTCCGGAAGCTGCTGCACCAGCTCGCCGAGCTCTCCCTGGGTGGGCTGGTGCTCGGCGCGGCCGCGGCCGCCGCGACCTATGCGCTGGTGGCGCTGTCGTGGGCGCCCGCGCGGTGGGTGCTGTTGCACGGTGGCCTGCGGGCCAGGCGCGGTGGCGGCGACGACGACACGCCGCTCGCGCCGCCTCCCGAGGCCACCGAACCGATGCCGCTCGCGGGATCCCGTGATCCGGACGGAGCCGCGGCCGCGCGCACCGACCTCGATCGCTCGGCGCACTGACGTGGCGATGTCCCGGACCGTGCCCGGCCGAAGCTCGCGGAGCGCGGCGTTCTTCGACATCGACCACACGATCCTCGCCGGCAACTCGGCGGCGAGCTTCGCCCGTTACATGTGGGAGGTCGGGATCGCGCGGCGCCGCGACCTGGTGCTCGCGGCGTGGTACCTCGGCCTCTACCGGCTCGGCATGCTCGAGCCATCGCAGGCGCTGGTGCGCTCCGCCGACGTGCTGCGCGGCAAGCCCGAGTCGTGGCTCGTCGAGCACTGCGCCCGATGGTACGAGCGGGACGTGCGGCGCGAAGTGCGCGCCGGCGTGCGCGCCCACATCGACGAGCACCGCCGCGCGGGGCACCTGGTGGCGCTCCTCTCGAGCTCGACCTGCTATCTCGGCAACCCGCTCGGCGACGAGCTCGGCATCGAGCACCGGCTGGTCAATCGCCTCGAGCTCGACGATAACGGCCACTTCACCGGCGCTTTCGCGCAGCCCCTCTGCTACGGGGACGGCAAGCGCTGGCACGCGACCCGGTTCGCCGAGGCGCACGGCGTCGATCTCTCGGCGAGCTACTTCTATACGGACTCGGTGACCGACCTCGGCATGCTCGAGCTGGTGGGTCACCCGAGGGTGGTGGCGCCCGACCCTCGGCTGGCGAGGGAGGCGCGCCGCCGCGGCTGGCCGGTCGTCGATCTCGACGACCAGCGCGCGGTGCCGGACATCGCGGGCGCCACGCCGCGCGCGAGGGGAGGACGCCCACGATGAGCGGCGCACGCACCTGCACCATGGAGGCCGGTGGCTTGCGGGTGGCGTACTTCGAGCGCGGCAAGGGGCCGCTGGTCCTGTGCCTGCACGGGTTCCCGGACACCGCGCACACGTTCCTCGACACGCTCGACGTGCTCGCGGCGCGCGGCTTCCGCGCCGTCGCCCCGTTCATGCGCGGCTATCCGCCGACCTCGTTCGCCCCCGACGGCGACTACTCGATCGCGCGGCTCGGCAAGGACGCGCTCGCGCTCGCCGCCGCGCTGGGCGCCGCGCGCTTCGCCATCGTCGGCCACGACTGGGGCGCGATCGCCGGTTACGCGGCGAGCGCGCTCGCGCCGGAGCGGGTCGTGAAGCTGGCAACCGCGGCGGTCCCGCACCTGCGCACCCAGCGGGCGACGCTCGCGCAGGCGAGGCGCTCCTGGTACATCGGCTTCTTCCAGCTTCCCCTCGTGCCGGAGCGGGCGGTGCGGCGCGACGGGCTCGCGTTCCTGGACAAGCTGTGGCGTGACTGGTCGCCCGGCTGGCGCTACACGCCGGCCGACATGGCGCCGGTCAAGGAGGCGCTCGCGGGCGAGGCGGCGATGCGCGCGGCGCTCGCGTACTACCGCGCGCTGCCGCGTTCGCTCGCCGACGCCCACAATCGCCGCGTCGCGTTCGCGAGGCTCCCGACGCCGGCGCTGACGTTCGCCGGCGTGGACGACGGCTGCATGGGGATCCGGTGCTTCGATCACCACGCCGACGGTTTCACGCGGCCGGTCCGCGTGGTCCGCGTGGACGGCGCCGGGCACTTCATGCACCGCGAGGCGCCCGAGGTGTTCCAACGCGAGCTCCTCGAGTTCCTGGGCGAGCCTCGCGACCTGCGCTGATCGGCCGAGCGCGTCGCAGGCGCGATCGGCGGCGGCCTCGAGGCGGTCGAGGGCGCGCTCGAGCTCGGGATCGAGCGCGGGGCGGACCTCGCC
>CAYMQR010000269.1:4352-7111 GCA_964392195.1 uncultured bacterium
CGAGGCGGTCGAGGGCGCGCTCGAGCTCGGGATCGAGCGCGGGGCGGACCTCGCCTCCGTCGGCGGGTGGAGCAGGCGAGCCGGAGCGGGCGTGGATCAGTGAGCGAGTGAGCGGTCGCTGCGTGGCCACGACGTCCTCGGGCGGATGGAGGAGCGAACGGTGGGCAAGCGACGTGCCCGGGCGACGGGGCGAAGAGAGCGCGTGATTCTGGCCAGGAACGTCGGGCGAGCGTTCACGGTCCGGATCGTCGGGTTCAGGGGCTGAACGCGCGCTCGGCGCCGTGGATGGGCAGGCCGCGGGCCAGCGCCAGGAGCAGGCCGCGCGTACCTTCGCGAACGACACCGCGGCCGATCGGCTGCAGGACACCCGCGACCAGCGTCCAGCCGAGCACCAGCCAGCACGCGAACGCGCCCGCCAGGATCCAGCGCGGGGTATGGCTGCGGCGAGGTGCCTGCAAGTAGCTCTCGAATGGCGACGCGCGCTCGCGGCTCGGACGCGGCAACACCCGCAGCTCGGGACGGGCGGGGCCGCGCGAGCGAGAAGGCGCGGCCAGGTCGCGGCCGCCTCGGACGAGACGGAGCACGGGAGTCGAACCAACGGCGGTGGGCGTGGGGCGTGGACTCACGGCGTCTTCCTGGGGCGGCGCACGCGGCGCGTGGCGCGTTGCTCGGTTCGGAGTTGGCGAAACAGGGCCGCGAGCGCCCAGGCCGACGCCTCGCCCGCCTGGTGGCCGTCCAGCCCCCACAGGTCGCGCATGGCGAGCCACGCATGGCCGCTCATGAGGAGGTGGAGGATGGCGAGGACCTGGGTGCGCTTCGGATCGGGGAGATCGCCGGTCCAGGCGGCGAGGGCCTGCTCGAGCGCCTCGCGGCGCTCGGCGTTCCAGCTCTTCTGCATCTCGCGGCCCTCCCTGGAGGTCAGCGAGGCGGCGAGCAGCGCGGCGAGCTCGTCGGCGGAGGCGAACTCGGCGCGCACCTGCGCAAGCAGGCCGGGCTCGGTGGTGGCGAGGGTCACCTCACCGCGGCGCTCGTTCATCCACGTCCAGAACGAGCGCAGCAGCTCCACCTTGTTGGGAAAGTGGCGGTACACGGTGATCTCGCGGACGCCGGCGCGCGCGGCGATCGCCTTGTAGGAGGCGGCCTCGAGGTCACCGCCGCGCAGGATCGCCTCGACCGCCCCGAGGATCCGCTCGCGCGTCGCCGCCGACTGGTCGGCGCGCAGCGACGAGCGGTAGGTGGGGGCCGCCTTCATGATGATAGTAGAGCTATCATCATGAAGGAGATGCTGTCAACACCCGCGCGAACGCCACCATCGCGAGCGCGGGCGCGCCGCTCGACCGGGTCAGCGCAGCAGCGCGGAGGCGAGGCGCGGGGCCGCCTCGGGCGCCCCGTCGAGGAAGAAGAGCGTCGGCTCGGTCAGCTCGAGTTCCATGAGCACCGGCTCGCCGTGCTCGTCGCGCGCCATGTCGACGCGCGCGAACGCCAGCTCGCGCGCGCCGGCCGCCTCGAGCGCGCGGGCGGCGAGCGCGCGCTCGTCGTCGGCGATCGGGACCGACACGCCCTCCGGCCCCGTCCAGCGCCCGCCCTGGAAGAGCGAGCGCTTGCGGACGGCGTGCGAGAGCTCGCCGTCGATGTGGACCAGGCACCGCTCGCCCACGTCCTCGACCGACGCGACGTAGCGCTGCACGAGCATGTCGCGCTCGCCGAGCAGCCGCGCGAAGCGCTCCGCCTGCTCGCGCGTCGGCACCGGATCGACGCCGAACGTCTCCCACGAGTCGGCGGAGATCGCGGGCTTCGCCACGGCCCGCCCCCAGCCGCGCGCCGCAACGATCTCCGCGAGCGTGACGGGCGACCCGTGCCGGACCAGCTCGGTCGGCGTGACTGGGACGCCGCGCTCGGCGAGCTCGAGCATGTAGCCCTTGTGGAGGTTCCAGCGCACGAAGCGCAGCGGGTTCACCAGCCGGGTGGTGGTGGCGACGGTCTCGGCCCAGCGCAGGAACGCATCCGGACGACGGAAGTAGTCCCACGTGGATCGCAGCACCACCGCGCGCGCCGACGACCAGTCGAAGTCGGTGGCGTCCCACGGCACCGCGCGCCACGCGGCGCCGCGCTCGGCGAGCGCGCGCGCGAGCGGCTCGTCGTCCTCCCACAACGCGGGATGCTCGCCATACGTGGCGAGCACGATCGCGCCGGGTCGGTGCGTCGTCATGGCTCGGAGCGTACGTAGCGCCGCCGCTTCACCGGGGCCGGGCGGTCCCGGCTCGGTACGCGGGGGCCGCGTCCGATCAGGGAGCCGGCGGCGCCGGCGGCGCGGGTGGGGCAGGGGGCGCGCCTGGCGCCGCGGGCGCGCCGTCGGGTCCCGGTGCGCCGTCGCTGCCGAGGGCCTGGATCAAGGTCGCGATGGTGACCGCGTGGCCGGCGCGCGCCTGGTCCATGACCTGGACCGCGTAGCCGTACGGAACCGCGTCCTCGGCGTCGAAGAAGAGCGTGTGGTCGTCGCGCGCCGCGAACATGCGCTTCAGGCGCTCGGGCAGCTCGTCGTAGCCGATCACCTGGCTGTTCACCGTGATGGTCTTGTCGGCGGCGATGCGCAGCACGAGCGGCGGCGTCGGATCCTTGGGCTGCTCCTCCTCGACTTCCTTCTTCTCCTGCTTGGGGGTGTGGACCCAGAACTTCTTGGTGAGGAGCGGCGTGACCACCATGAAGATGATGAGCAGCACCAGCACCACGTCCACCAGCGGCGTCACGTTCATCACCGG
>CAYMQR010000270.1:0-7105 GCA_964392195.1 uncultured bacterium
GGCGTCCTGCATCGCCAGCGTCCGCACCGCGACGCTGCCCACCGCTCCGCACCCGCCCAGCACCACGACCTTGCTCATGAGATCTCCATCTCCCGAACGCTCGTCGTTCGCGCGCCCTCGCCGGCCGCTCCGCGGCCGCGAGTCCTCTGGCGAGCTCCAGAACCTACACGGGACCACCCGCCAGCGTCCCGCCGGGTCGCGCTGTCGGTTCAGCTCGCCGGGTCCGCCTCGGCCAGCGCCCGATCGAGCAGATCCTCGATCTCGAGGTGTCGAGCCCAGCGCCGCAGGTAGGCGCGGTCCAGCGCATCCCTTTGCACTTTGAGCACCCCGACCGTGTCGGACCACTGCCGGTCCGACACCTCGCCGCCAGCCCGATACCACTCGAGCTTCCTCAGCACGACGTCCTCCGGCGAGCGAAGCGAAAACAAGCGTGCGCCGGGCTCGCTCGATAGGGCGCGCTCGATGTGGCGCTGGAACGACACGTGGTCGAACTCGCCTTCGCGAACCAGGAAGACGTCCACCTTCATCATGGTGCTCAGGTGGATCAGGTTGAAGGAGCGGCGCCGGGCAATCGCCTCGCGGACGGCCGCGGCGTCGACATAGTACGCCGCTTCCAGCGAGGCGATGAACGCGCTCGCCTGCCTCGCTTCCAGGTCGCAGACGAGGTCGATGTCGAGCGTCGACCGAGGCACCCCGAGCGCCGCGCTCGCGACCGATCCGCCGATCCGATAGACGACCCCGAGCCGGTCGAGCACGTCGACCACGGGAATCAGCGCCGCCTCGAGGTCGCTCGGCGGGCTCACCTCGGGCGCTCGAGCCGGCGACGGACCCCGTCGGCGAGCTCCTGCCCGTAGTGGATTTCGACCCAGCGCAGCAGCACCTCCTGTTCGGAGGCCCCCGGCATGGTCTCGCTCAGCGCGCGGCGCGACGCATCGACGACGGCCGAGGTCAGCGATCGAAGCAACTGGAAGCGACCGGCCACGCCCGCCCGACGGAGCAGGTCGAGCTGGACGCGTTCCGCCTCGGGGCTGGTGTCGCTCGATCGGGCGCGGTGCACGAGCCGATCGTAACGCCGGCGCGAGGCCGTGGCTCACGCCGAGGGCGGAGAGCCTCGGCCGCTCAGGTCGACGGCTCGGGGCTTTCGCGCGGCGGCCGCTCGACCCTCCCGGAGACCTTGTCCCGGAAATCAGTGGTCACGCCGAAGCGGGCGCGCGAGTAGTCGTGGTGGTGCGAGAGATGGCAGACCACGTTCCGAGCCGGCACCCAGCGGGGGTGCCAGTGGGTCGCGTAGTGGATCCACTCGTGGACCAGGCCGCCGGTCGCGAAGCCGGCGAAGTGCGGGATCGCGAACTCGAGGCCCCACAGCGCGCGCATCGCGAAGAAGTGGGCGATGAAGTCGAGGCCGGGCACCCACGCCGGTGCCGGGATCTCGAGCCGCGACGCCAGCCCGCGATGGTGCCTGAGGTGCGGCCGGCTCCAGAACCCGCGCGGCAGCCAGTGGCGCAACGACGCTACCGCCGCACGCCGTCCCTCTCGATCCATCGTTCGTCGACGTGACCTCGCCGGCGATGGGTCCACCGAAGGTGGCTCGGTGAGTGATTGCTCGCCCGCGCGCTGCGATGGTAGCGTTTTCGGCATTCGTCACCGGGGCGTGACGACTGCTCCACAATTCGAGCGGTAGGCCGGTCCGGCAACGGGCCGGTGAAAGGACGCGCATGCGCTTCACGGCACGCTTCGGCTTCGCGCTGGCACTGGTGATGGCCTTCACCTCCGCCTGCAACACCACCCCGCCGATCTCGGTGGTCTCGCCGTTCGAGGAGGAGGTGGTCGTCACGCCGAGCGTGCCGGTCGAGGTCGCATTCCAGTCCGGCACCACACCGGCGAGCTTCCAAGCGGTGCTCAACGGCACCGACGTCACCGCAGCCTTCACAGTGAGCGCGAGCGGCGCCAGCGCGTCGCTGCCGATCGGCAGCCTGGGCGCCTCCACCGGCCGCAACCGCCTCGTGGTCTCGATCGCCTCGGGCAGCGGCACGGCGAAGGACGTCGCCGAGTTCTCGGTGTCGCAGGCGCAGGCGGTCGCGACGGTCGTAACGCCCGCCACCGCCGGTCTCCTGGTGGGCGGCCCGCAGGCGCGGGGACGCGTGGGCGACTACGTCCTCTACAACGACTTGGTCCGCGTCGTGGTCGAGGACCTCACGCCCGTCGACGGCTCGGGCAAGTCGCTGCGCTCCGCCTATGGCGCCCACGTCTACGGCGGCAACATCATCGACGGCGATCTGCAGCGCGGCCCCGGCGATCCCGACCGCGACAGCTTCGAGGTGGTCACGCCGCTCATCAACGTCGAGTCCACGCCCCACTACACGAGCGCCTCGATCGTGAACGACGGCACCGACGGCGGCCCGGCGGTGATCCGCTTCGAGGGCGTCGACGACATCTTCGACACCCAGAACCTCTCGAGCCTGATCGTGTTCCTGGGCGGCGGCGCCTTCTCGCTGCCGTCCCAGTTCGACGACCACGACCTGCCGATCGAGATCGCCACCGAGTACTCGCTCGCGCCGGGCGAGAACTTCGTGCGCATCACCACCACCATCAAGAACCTCGGCCCCACCGACCTCGCCATCCCGGTCGGCGACTGGGTCAACGGCGGCGGCGAGGGTGAGATCTTCTTCCCCGGCCTCGGCTACGGCGGCACCTCGGGCGCGGGCACCATGTTCCGCCTCGACGCCGACTACATGGCGTGGGTCGCCAACGGTCCGACGATGGCCGGCGTCTCCTACGGCTACGTCCCCGACGCGCAGGGCGGCAACGACGCCGTGTCGAACGGCGGCCTCAACATCATCCTCAACGACGCCAGCATCCTCGACCTCTTGTTCGGTGCCACGCCGCACTTCGTGGTGCCGGCCGGCGGCACCAACAGCTACTCGCGCAAGTTCGTCATCGGCAACGGCGACACCACGCCCATCGCCACCGTCCGGGACCGCACCCTCGGCGTGAGCTTCGGCACCGTCGAGGGCTTCGTGCGCTCGGGCGGCCAGCCGGTGGCGGGCGCGCGGGTGAGCGTCGTGTCGCTTGGCGGCGACCTCTTCCAGAACATCAAGGTGATCGCGGCGCTCGAGACGGACGCCGACGGCCACTACATCGGCACCGTGCCGGTCGGCGTCTACAACCTGGTGGTCAACGCCGAGGGTCACCCGGCACCCAGCGCGGTCGGTCTCAACGTGCCCGTCGACGGCTCGGGTGTCGCGAACATGGACCTCACCCTCGACGCCGCCGGCTTCCTGACCGTCGACGTGGTCGACGAGAGCGGCGCGCCGTCGCCGGCCAAGGTCAGCGTGGTGGGCATCGACCCGAGCCCCAACACCACCGCCAACCTCAACCTCCTGGGCTTCATCACCGCAACCGGCGGCATCTTCCGCAACGACGGCGACTTCCTGCCGCGCGGCGTGTCGGCGGTGAAGTTCGCGGGAGTGGACGGCCACGTCGCCACCTTCCCGGTCGAGCCTGGCCAGTACCAGGTGGTGGTGTCACGCGGCCCCGAATACGACGTCGATCGCCAGACCGTCACGGTCGCCGCCGGCGCGACGCTCGCCCTCGACGCCACGGTCCGCAAGGTCCTCGACACCGCGGGGTTCGTCTCCAGCGACTTCCACCAGCACCAGCAGGCGAGCTACGACGCGCCCGCCAGCGACCCCACGCGCGTGCTCACCAACATCGCCGAGGGGCTCGACTTCTTCGTCAGCACCGACCACGACTTCATCTCGGACGTATCGCCGGCGATCGCCGCCGCGGGCGCCGCGAGCACGATCGGCTACGCCAAGGGCGCCGAGATCACGCCGTCGGACTACGGCCACATCAACCCGTGGCCGCTCGCGCAGGATCCCACCACCCGCAACATGGGCGCCTACGACTGGAGCGGTGGCGAGGTGCCCGGCACGGACTTCCCCTCGTCCGGCCGCTACAACAAGGCCCCCGCCGAGATCTACGCGGGGCTGCGCGCGCTGCCGCCCGCCGGCCATCCACGGGTGGTGCAGATCAACCACCTCAACGCGCTGCAGATGGGCACCTTCGAGGCCCTCGGCATCGACACCGGCCTGGTGCCGCCGCAGTCGAGCTTCAGCCCGGTGGATTTCCGCCTCGATCCGGTGAGCGCGAACCTCTTCGATCCCGGCTTCGACGCCATGGAGCTGTGGATCGGCAGCAACAACGACGAGCTCACCCAGCTCACCGACCAGAACCTCGGCGACTGGTTCAACCTGATGAACCAGGGGCTGGTGAAGACCGCCACCTCGGACTCGGACTCGCACGTGGCGAGGACCGTACAGGTGGGTGCGCCGCGCACGTGGGTGGCGTCCTCCACCGACGCGCCGTCGTCGGTGGACCCGGACGAGATCGCCGAGAGCATCCTGGGCGGTAAGGCCGTGTGCTCGAACGGCCCGTTCCTCACCACCCGCATCACCGCCGCGTCCACCGGCGAGACCGCGGCGCTCGCGCTCGGCGCGCCGCGCATCGCCAGCACCACCGACGGCCAGGCCACCCTCCAGGTCGACGTGCAGTCGGCGCCGTGGGTGGACTTCGACACCATCGAGGTCTACGTCAGCACCACGCCCGCGGGGGTCGACGCCGACGGCAACGCCGCGACGCCGCCCGAGTACCGCGTCACGCCCACCACCACGCTCCATGCGGGCACCGACTTCGCCATCTCCTCGGTGGCGGTGAACGGCTCGAGCCGGAACGAGGCGAGCGTCACGGTGCCGCTCGCGGTGGGCGGCACCGACAAGTGGGTGGTGGTGGCGGTCAAGGGCTCGAGCGGTAGCTCGCGCACCCTCTTCCCGGTGGTCCCCAACGACGTCGACGAGAGTCAGAGCCTCGCCGACCTGTTCGTGAACGATCCGGGAGACGCGGGCGTCCGCGCGTTCGCGTTCACCAACCCGCTGTTCGTCGACGCCGACGCGAACGACCAGTACGACGCTCCGCTCGCCGCGGCGCGCTGAGTTGCGACGCCGCCGCGGTCCCGCGCGCGCGCGTCCCGGAGTCGCGGCCCTCGCCGCGATCGCGGGCGCGCTCGCGCTGGTGCTCGCGGCGAGCGCCAGCGCCGCCCCGCTCGGCGCAGCGAGCGCGCCGCCCAGCGCCTTCGACCTCGCGTCGTCCTCCCCGCTGGCGGTGCTCGCGACCGTCGGGCGCCGCGAGCCGGTGGCGGGCCGGCTCGACGCCTATCGCGTCCAGGTGGCCGAGACCTTCACCGGCGACGCGCCGGAGGGGCTGCTGGTGGTCGCCGAGCGTGCGTTCGCGAGCGACCCGGCCGCGCTCGCCGAGGGAAAGACCTACCTGCTCTTTCTCGGCGAAGTGCCCACCCAGAGCCTGTGGCGCCCCTTCCACGGCGACGCCCACGCACGGCACCTCGCGCGCGCCAGCGACGCCCGCCCGATCGAGCCGGCGTCCGCCGCTGCGGTGTCGACCGCCCTTCGCGACTTCCTCCGCTCGGTGAAGGACGATCCGGCGGGCTCGCGGCGGCTCGACTTCCTGCTCGCCCAGCTCGTCAGCGGGCCTCCAGCGCTCCGCGGCGACGCCGCGGCGGGCCTCGCGGCCCGTCCGGCCAGCCTCCGGAGCTGGGTCGACGACGCCAAGCTCGCCCCGCTCGGCAAGTGGCTCGGCGACGCGAGCGGAGATCCGAGCGCACAGGCGGCGTTCGTGCAGGCCCTGGAGGACGCGCGCGTCTCGCGCGCGGCGGCGACGCTGCTCGAGGCGGGACGCAGCCATCCGCCTCTGCGTCCCGCGGTGCTGCGCTTCCTGGCTCGGCTCGCTGGCGACGACGAGCCCACCCGTTCGGTCGCGCTCGATGCGCTCGCCGAGTGGCGATCCTCCGACGATGCCGAGACCCGCGTCGCGACCATGACGCTCGCCGCCCAGCTCGGCGGCGCCGAGTCGGTGGGCTTCCTGGCCGAGGCGGCGATCGGCGACGTGGACGACGACGCCGCGGTCGCGGCCGTCACCGCGCTCGCCGGGCTCGGCCGTGACGAAGCCCGCGCCGAGCCGGTCTACGCGGCGCTCGGCCGGGTCGCGCGCGAGGGCCGCGATCGGCCCGCGTCACGCGCAATCGAGGCGCTCGCCCTCACCGGCACGGCGCGCGGCGTCGCGGAGATCACGAGCGTGTTCGGCCACCGCCGCCCCGGGCTCGAGATCGTCGCGGTGATGGCGCTCCTCAACGCCAACCACCCCGACGCGTTCGCCGCCATCCGCCGCCTGCGCGAGGCGCCCGACACCGACCCGCGCGTGCGGCAGGCGATCGACAAGATCACCGGCTCTCGGGGCTGACCGCGACCGCCACCGGCGCGGCACCCGCCGCGGCGGCCGCGCGCACCGGCTGCGCCGGCCACCGCGACAGCAGCAGCTCGCGCGCCGCGAGGGTGAGCGCGAAGCCTCCCAGCGCGAGCCTCCCGAGCGCGTGCACCCCCGCGAGCGGCGGCACGCCGAGGCCGAGCACCGTCGCGATCACCGCGCCGAGGGCGTCCGCGACGAACAGCACCACCAAGTAGCGCCATCCAGGCCTCGTGACCGATGGGAAGAGCGTGCCGGTGGCGAGCAGCACCGCGAGCAGCCCGGGCGCCGCGCCCAGCAGCGTCGGGTCGGGACCGAGGGCGAGTAGCCACACCACGCCGGCGCCCCCCACCGCCGTGCTCACCCGCCGCGGCGAGCCGCCCAGCACCATGCCGCCCAGCCCGGTCACGCCCAGGAATCCCATGCCGGCGACCAGGGTGCTGACGAAGATCTCGTGGCAGCGGCGGTTCGCGAGCCCCACGACGTAGACCTCGAGCAGCGCGAAGTTGAGGCCCACCAGCAGGCCGGCCACCGCGGTCGGGCCCCAGGGCGGGACCCCGCGCAGCGCAGCGCCCGGCGCGGCCAGCCCGCGAGAGCGCCACTGCGCCACGTACGCGCCGACGACGAACAGCGCGGCGAGCCCCCCCACCACGCCGAGCGCCACCGAGACCCGCCGGCGCAGCGCCTCGACCGGCATCGCGTAGAAGAGCTGCGAGAGCGGCCGGTCGTCGCTGCCGACCAGCACCTCGCCCGCGCGCGCGGGAGGCGCCGCGCCGACTAGCTCGGGCCG
>CAYMQR010000271.1:0-7086 GCA_964392195.1 uncultured bacterium
GTCTATTCCGCGGCTGCCGCCGGCCCGGGTCTCGAACGGCCCACCGCATCTGGTCGGCGCGTCACCGGCTCCGGCGGTGGCACCGGGCATCGAGGCTCGAACCTCGGATGCCCGGCGCGGCGTGACGGATGGCGGGAGGTGGATGGCTTGCGACGGAGCGCCGACTCTCCAGCCAACCGCTCCACGAGGTTGCCGTGCGCTCGGGCGCAGCCGTACCATGACGCGCGGGTCCGCTGGACTCCCCCCGAGCGTCCGTGATCCTCGCCGCCACGATCGAGACGATGCCGAGCCCCCGCGTCCCGGGACCGCGCTCGGATCGCGCGATCGAACGGTGAGCGTGACCACGAGAGACGCCATGCGAGTGCTGCTCGTCAACCCGGCGCTGGTCCCGAAGCGCCTCGGCTCGTACGGCCGCTTCGCGACCTCGGTGCCACCGACGGGGCTCTGCTACCTGGCGTCGGTGCTGCGCCGCGACGGCTTCGAGGTGCGGGTCTACGACCAGCACGCCGAGCGCGCCTCCAACGAGCCGCTGATGGAGATCGTGGCGTCGTGGCGCCCGGCGGTGGTCGGCTTCTCTACGCTCACCTTCGTGCTCGAGACGGTCGAGGACGCGTCACGGCGCATCCACGCGCGCTTCCCGGAGACGCGTGTGGTGGTCGGCAACATCCACGCCACGTATTTCCCGCACGAGCTGCTCACCCACGGCATCGCCGACTACGTGGTGCGCGAGGAGGGCGAGGTCTCGTTCCTCGAGCTGTGCCGGAGCCTGCGCGACGGACACGAGCCGCGCGGCGTCGCCGGCCTCAGCCTTCGCGAGGGCGGCCGGATCGTCGATCACCCGGCGCCGCCGCTGGTCGACCTCGAGACGCTCCCCTACCCCGCGTGGGACCTGCTCGCCGGCTACCGCTACGACCCCGAGCCGATGGGGCTCAAGCCGCTGCGCTCGGCCACCCAGCCGCTGCCGATCCAGGGCTCGCGCGGCTGTCCGTTCGCGTGCACGTTCTGCAGCCAGGAGACCGTGTACCGCAAGGTGCGGGTGCGCCCCACCGAGTCGGTCGTCGACGAGATGGAGTGGGTGCACCGCACCCACGGCACGGAAGTCTTCGGCTTCATCGACGCGATCTTCCCGCTCTCGTTCAAGCAGGGCCACGCGTTCGCCGACGACCTGATCCGCCGCGGCCTGCACAGGAAGCTGCGCTGGTTCACCGAGACCCGCGTCGACCTCGTCGACCGCGACCTGCTCGCGCACCTCAAGGAAGCGGGGCTCACGTTCATCCAGTTCGGCATCGAGAGCGGCGACGACGACGTCCTCGCCGAGCACATGAACAAGCGCGCCACCGTGGAGGAGGCGCGCCGCGCGCTGCAGTGGACGCGCGAGCTCGGCATCTTGACGTTCGGGCTCTTCGTGGTCGGCATGCCGTTCGAGACCCGCGAGCAGATCCTGCGCACCATCCGCCTCGCCAAGGAGCTCGACCCCGACATCGTCAAGTTCAACGTCGCGGTGCCGTTCCCGGGCAGCGCGCTGTGGGAGCAGTACAAGCACAAGATCGGCGACCAGCCGTCGTGGAAGTACAGCGGCTGGTACGACGCCAACCTCAACGACTCCGACAACATCCTGGCCGGCGACACGCTGCCGACCCGCGAGCTCATGTTCCTGCAGCGCCGCGCGATGTTCGAGTTCTACGCGCGGCCGACCGTGGTGTGGCGCTACCTCACCAGCGGGCTGGTGTCGCTCGACGTCCTCGGCGAGGGCTTCTACGTGATGATGTCGGACCTCGTGAGGTCCGCGTTCGGCGCGCGCCGCGCGCGGGTCGAGCCGGTGCCGGCCGACCTCTCGGCGGCGATCTCCGCGAGCTGACCCCCGCAAGGGCCCGGCCGCGAGGGACCGCGGCCCTCGATCCGGCGCGCGCTGCATGGGCCTCTTCCGCACCCTCACCGGCTACTACAAGACCCGCGTCGGCGAGGCGGGGCGGCACTTCGACTGGGTCGAGACCACGGTCTCGCACCTCTTCCGCCACCGCCACCCCGCCCTCGACGGGCGCAGCTACGGCGGCGCCTTCCACGCGGCGCTGGCGCGCGAGGGCTGGCTACGCGGCGACGACCGCTTCCTCGAGATCGGCGCGGGGACGGGCGGGTTCGCGCGTGGGTTCCTGGCCGAAGCGCGCGCCGTGCGCGGCGCGGCGGCGCCGCTCGACTACACGATCGCCGACCTGACGCCGTCGCTGATCGCCGGTCAACGCCACACCCTCGCCGAGCACCGCGCCGACCCCGCGACCGCGCTCCGCTGGGTGCGCTGCGACGCCCAGCGCATGCCGCTCGCCGCCGGCTCGTTTCGCGGGCTGGTGCTCTCGAACGAGGTGATCGCCGACTTCGACGCGGTGCGCGCCGACCCGCGCCGCCTCGCCCACGGCGCCGCCCGCGACCCGCGCGTCGCTGCGGCGCGCGAGCGCATCGGCCGCTACCGGCTCGAGCTCGACGACGCCCACCAGTTCATCAACCTGGGCGCGATCGAGCTCCTCGAGGAGCTCGCGCGCGTGCTGACCCCGGGCGCGCGCGCCGCGATCACCGAATACGGCCAGGACGGCCCCTCCCGCGAGGCCGTCCTCTACGACGGCTGGTTCCGCCGCCACACCGAATACGCGATCGACTTCCGCCACCTCAGGCGTGTCGCGGCGGCGCTCGGCTTCACGGTGGAGGAGCGCAACCTCCACGACTTCCTCGGCTTCCGCGACGACGTGCGCGTGCTCAACTACACCGAGGTGCGGCGCCTCAAGACCGTGCACGGGGACGTCGAGATCCGCGCCTGGACCGACGGCCAGCTTCGCGCCGCGCACCCCGCCATCGCCGAGCGCTACGCGCTGCGGTTCCGCACCGCCGGCGATCCGGGCTTCCCGGACGACGCCGGCGGGCGCGCCCACGGCGGCTTCCGGGGGCTCTTCCGGGTCCTCCTCCTGCGCCGGCTGTAAAGCAGATGCTATACAAAATCGTCCGGCAACAGCTTTACAGTTTTTGTAAAGCTGAAGCTCCACACCCGGCTTTCACCGTTTTCCACGTGCGAAAGCCCGGTTTTCGGGCCCCCAGCGGGCTGTTTTCGGGGTCACGCCGGGGCGCGGACCGCGTGAAAACGGAGGCGGACGTAGTCGGCGAACCAGGTGCCGTCGGGGCGCCGCAGGACGGGCTCGAGGAGCGCCACGACGTCGTCCACGAACGCGGCGCGCTCGCGCTCCGGCAAGGCGCGCTGAAAGCTCTCGGTGAAGTTCGCGCACCACGCCCGCATGCCGCTCGCGACGCTCACCGGGCGCGGCACGAGCTCCATGCGCTCCACGGTGAAGCCGGCGCGCGCGAGCAGCGCTGCGTACTCCTCGGGGGTCGGGAAGTACCACGGGCTGAGCGCCGCGCCATCGAGGCCGCGGCGCGCGAGCACCGCGTGGATCGCCACGCGGATCGCCGCCACGTTGCCGAACCCGCCCATCTCCGCGACGAACCGCCCGCCGTGCCGGAGCAGGCGCGCGACCGCGGCGAGCACCCGGTCGGGCTCCTTCATCCAGTGCAGCGCCGCGTTGGAGACCACCGCGTCGAAGGTCTCGCCGAGGTCGAGGACGTGGGCGTCGGCGACGCGCGCGTCGAAGCCGCGGCGGCGCGCCGCCTCGACCATGTCGGGCGCAGCGTCGACGCCCACCACGCTGGCGCCGCTCGCGGCGAGCTTCGCCGCGAACGCGCCGTCGCCGCAGCCGAGATCGAGGATGCGCTCGCCGGGGCGCGGCGCGAGCCAACCGAGGATCGTGTCGCCGAGGTCGGCGACGAAGCCGCAGTCGGCTCCGTAGCGCGCGGCGCACCAGGTCTGGGACGGCGCCGTGACCGCGTCGTGCGCTCCGCCGCTGGCGGAGCTCACTCGAGCGGCTCGGCGTCCGGCACCACGAGCGCGTCGCTCGGCTTACGGGGCGCGAGCGCCAGCACCCGCTCGGTGGCGTAGCGGCCGGCGCCCTTGGCGAACTGCGCCCAGCTCACCTGCGCTGCCGACGCGATCGCCTTCTCGACCGGCACGCCGCGGATCACGTCCGCGGTGAAGGTGCGCACGCTCTGCGGGCCGCGCTCGTGCGCCAGATAGGCGATCGCCAGGTACGCCTCGACGTAGTCGGCGAGCCGATCCTCCTGCGCGTCCAGACCGTCCGGGAAGCCCCGCGGAGCGGCCCCCTCGGTGGCCACCAGCCGCGCGAGCTTGTCGGGCCCCTGCCCCGCGCCGTAGACGGCGAGCCCTTCCTGCACCCACGGCGCGAGGCTCACGAAGCGCGCGCCCATCTCGAGGCTCATGAGCGCGTGGATCATCTCGTGGCAGACGAAGCCGGGTAGCTCGTCGCGGCTCTTCAGGAATCGATCGACGATGACCGTGATCACCCGCTCCGGCTGGCTCGGGTCGGCCGGCGGGCGGAACCCGCCGCGACTGGCGGCCGGGAAGCCGAGCGGACCGGCGGTGCCCTCGTCGAGGTATTCGAACACGATCCCGTCGAGACGTGGGTCGCCCCGCAGCTCGAGCCCGAGGCTGCGCGAGATGGTGCCGAGCGCCGCGGTGCGCTCGCGCTCGACGGTGGCGCGGATCTGGCGGAACGACTCGCTCCCCGCCCACTCGCCCTGATACGGGCGGTGATGCTCCCAGCCGGCGCGCGCGGGCCGCGCGGCGAGGAGCGCCGGCGCGAGCAGCACGAGGGCGGTGAGCGCGGCGACGCGGGAGGATCGTCTCATGAGCGCGAGGTCGTCCGGTGACGAGCGCGCGCAGTGTAGCCCGCGAAGCCGAGCGCGGGCGCGCGGCCCGACGCCGTTCACGCCACGCCGGACCCGCCGAGCCGGTCAGTCCGCGGCCGTGGACCGCGGCGGCTCGGCGGCGAGCTCCGCCACCGCGGCGAGCCCGGCGCGGAACGGCCCGGGCGCGGGGAGCAAGCTGACCACGAGCTGACCCTCTCCCTCGAGCTCGAAGAAGCTGCCGGGCTGGACCACCACGCCGCGCTCGGCGACCAGCCGCCGCGCCCACTCCTCGTCGCCCACCAGCGCCGGCACGCGCAGCACCGCGGACCAGCCGCCCGTCACCGGCCAGGCGCTCGCCGGCGTCCCGGCGAGCGCCCCGAGGGACGCGACGTTCACGTCGAGGCGCCCCTGGATGCCGGCGCGGATGCGCGGCGCGAGCGCGAGCAGCTCGGGGAGCGCGACCTGCACCGCCATCCCCGGCGAAAGGAAGGTGTCGGCGATGACGTCGAGGCGCGCGAGCACCTCGCCGCGCAGCTCGTCGCTCGCGCCGCACACGGTCCACGCGAGCTTGGCGCCCGGCAGCCCCGCCGACTTCGAGAGCCCACCCATGGCGAACCACGTCACTCCCTCGAGGAGACCGTCGCGGGCCGCCTCCGCGAGCGTCACGCCGTCGCGGCGGTAGTCGCAGAACACCTCGTCGGCGATCAGCGCGAAGCCGTGGCGACGCGCTCGCCGCGCGAGCTCGCCGAGCGCCGTGCGATCGAGCGACGAGCCGGTCGGGTTGTTGGGGCTGACGACGATAACGGCGCGCACGGCCGCGCCCGCCGGCCCCGCGAGCGCGGCGTCGAGCGAGTCCCAGTCCGGCCGCCAGCCGTCGTGGGGGTCGAGCCGGTAGCTGACGAGCTCGACTCCCTCGAGGTCGGCGAGCAGCCCGAAGAGCGGGTAGCTCGGGCGCGGCACCAGCACCGCGTCGCCCGGGTCGGCGAGCAGCCGGAAGAGATGCGCGTACGCTTCGCTGGTGCTGGCCGTGAGCAGGATCCGCGCGGGATCGACGCCCGGCGCGAGGCGTTCGGCGACGGCGGCGCGGGCGCTCACGAGCCCGAACGGCTCGGGCTGGTACGGCGCGCGCGCGGCGCGCTGGTACGCCGCCGCGATCTCCTCCCACGGATAGGCGAGGCCGGTGCGGGTGGGGTTGGTCTCGGTGAGGTCGAGGAGCGGCCGGCCCGCGGCCCGCGCCTCGGCGAGCGCCACGTCGAGCGGGCTCGTCCGCCGCTCCCAGGTGGTGCGGCGCGACAGTCTGGTGGGTGGCGTGGCGGGAGCGGCCATGGCGCGCTACGTCGCCGCGGCAGCGCGAGCGGTGCCGGCCTCCCCTCGCGTGCGCCGCGAGCGCATGGCGAGCATAGCCGCGCGAGCCGTCACCGCGCCGCGCCACCCGTGCAAGTTCTTCGTGGACGGCGGCTCCCCCGTATGCTACCTCGGCGCGCGCGGCCGGCATCGGCCGCGCCCAGCCGAGGACCTCGAATGCCGAAATCCGCCGAGACACCGAGCCCAGCCGAGCCCGCAGCCGACGCCGCTCGCGGCCCCACCGACGCGGCGCACGCGCTGCTGCTCTTCCGCGAGATGCTGCAGGAGCTGCGGGTCGCGCGGCAGCGCGAGGACTTCGTGACGTTCGGGTTCGCGGTGCTGCTGGTGGTGATCGCCGCCGGGCCGGTGCTCGAGCCGCACACCGGCGCCAGCATCTGGTCGCGGGCGATCGCCGCGGTCGGCATCGCCGTGCTCGGCTGGCGCGTCAACGGATTCCTCGCCGAGAACCGCAACCGCCAGAACCAGGTGAAGAAGATCATCAGCATCACCGAGCACTCGTACGCGTTCCCGACCGACCGCGCGTTCGTGCGCATGTCGGACTTCAAGAACCTCGACGGCCCCGGCGAGTGGGACAAGAGCGACTACTCGCTCGCCGACTGGGACCGCTCCGAATACAGCGTGTTCCTGAAGCTCCTGCTGGTGGTCTCGATGCTGGCCGTGCTGTTCTTCTGAGCGTGCGACCCTCGCCGGACCACCAAGGAGCGACGCCCGTGACCGCGCACCCTCCCCGCCCGCGACGTCTAGCCCGGATCCTCGCCGGGATCTCGCTCGCCGCCGGCGCGGGCCTGGCGGTGGGCAGCGGCGTGCTCGCGCCGCCGCTCGCGGTCGGCGCCCCGGCGCCCAAGGTCGGAGAGATGGCGCCCGACTTCGAGGTCACCGACCTCGCCGGCAAGAAGGTCAAGCTCGCCGACCTGCGTGGCCAGGCGGTGTTCCTGAACTTCTGGGCGACGTGGTGCCCGCCGTGCGTGGAGGAGATGCAGT
>CAYMQR010000272.1:0-7085 GCA_964392195.1 uncultured bacterium
GCGGCAACCACGTGGTGCTGGGCGGGCCCAGCCCCGCCGACAGCCCGTTCCTGCGGCGGCCCGACCTGCTGCGCAGCCTGGTCGGCTACTGGCACAACCACCCGGCGCTCTCGTACCTGTTCTCGGGGCTGTTCATCGGCCCCACCAGCCAGGCGCCGCGCGTCGACGAGGCGCGCAACGACGCGATCCACGAGCTCGAGCTCGCGTTCCGCGAGATCCCCGAGCCGGGCGCGGGCTCGTGCCCGCCGTGGCTCGTCGACCGCGTGTTGCGGAATCTCCTGGTCGACGTCACCGGCAACACCCACCGCGCCGAGTTCTGCATCGACAAGCTCTACTCGCCCGACGGCACCGACGGGCGCCGCGGGCTGGTCGAGATGCGCGCCTTCGAGATGCCGCCCCACGCGCGCATGAGCCTCGCCCAGCAGCTCCTCAT
Organism: uncultured bacterium; assembly: GCA_964392195.1. Classification (GTDB taxonomy): domain Bacteria; phylum JADJOY01; class JADJOY01; order JADJOY01; family JADJOY01; genus JADJOY01. The sequence continues at coordinate 434 of CAYMQR010000272.1, forward strand.
CCGCGCGCTGGTGGCGCGCTTCTGGTGCGAGCCCTACCGCACGCCGCTGGTGCGCTGGGGCACGGGCCTCCACGACCGGTTCCTGTTGCCCTACTTCGTCGACGACGACTTCCGCGACGTGCTCGGCGAGCTCGAGCGCTTCGGCTACCCGTTCGAGCGCTCCTGGTACGACGCCCACTTCGAGTTCCGCTTCCCGCTCATCGGCGAGGTCTGCTACCGCGGCGTGTCGGTGGCGCTGCGCCAGGCGATCGAGCCGTGGCACGTCCTCGGCGAGGAGGCGGGTGGCGGCGGCACGGTGCGCTACGTGGACTCCTCGGTGGAGCGCCTCGAGGTGCTGGTGCGCGGGCTCACGGACAGCCGCCACGTGATCACCTGCAACGGCGAGACGGTGCCGCTTCACCCCACCGGCCGCGTCGGCGAATTCGTGGCGGGCGTGCGCTACCGCGCGTGGCAGCCGCAGGCGTGCCTCCACCCCACCATCCCGGTCGACTCGCCGCTCACCTTCGACGTCATCGACACCTGGACCGGGCGCTCGCTGGGCGGCTGCCAGTATCACGTGTCGCATCCCGGCGGTCGGAGCTATGACGTGTTCCCGGTGAACGCGCGCGAGAGCGAGGCGCGGCGAGGGGCGCGGTTCTTCGCGATGAACCACACCCCCGGTTCGCATCACCCCACCCCCGCCGTGCCGAGCCGCGAGCACCCGCTGACCCTCGACCTGCGCCGCTGAGCCCGACGGCCGTCTTCTCCCTTTCCGAGCCCCCGACGAGCCACGCGCCGTGCACGGCCCCACAGCCGATCGCGACCCCACGGGGCCGCTCGCCGGATACACGCCGATCGGCGGGGTGTTCGACGAGCTGGTCGACGAGCACGGCGCGCTGCGCCCGCGCTGGGCGAGCGTGGTGGCGGCGATCGAGGGCGCCGGTGCCGCCGGGCTCGCGCGCCGCGGCGAGGACGGCCAGCGCGCGATCCGCGACAACGGCGTCACCTACAACGTCTACGGCGACCCCAAGGGCCTCGATCGGCCGTGGATCCTCGACCCGATCCCGCTCGTCCTCGCCGCCGACGAGTGGAAGCGCCTCGAGCGCGGGCTGATCCAGCGCGCCGAGCTCCTCGACGCGCTGCTGCGCGACATCTACGGCCCGCAGGCGCTGCTCACGCAGGGCGTGATCCCGCCCGAGGTGGTGTTCGCGAATCCGGGCTTCCTCAGGCCGTGCCACGCCGCGGTACCGCGCGGCCAGCCGCACCTCTTCCTCTACGCGGCGGACCTGGCGCGCAGCCCCGACGGGCGGTGGTGGATCGTCAACGACCGCACCCAGGCGCCGTCGGGCGCGGGCTACGCGATCGAGAACCGGGTGATCGTGTCGCAGCTCTTCCGCGACGCGTTCCAGGGCGCCGAGGTGTGCCGCATGGCGCCCTTCTTCCAGCACCTGCGCGACGTCGCGGGGGGCCCGCCCGCCGCCGACGGCCACGAGCCGCGCGTGGTGCTGCTCAGCCCCGGCCCGTACAACGAGACCTACTTCGAGCACGCCTACCTCGCGCGCTACCTGGGCTACGACCTCGTCGAGGGCGCCGACCTCACCACCCGCGACAACGCGATCTACTGGAAGACGCTGAGCGGCCTGGTGCCGGTCGACGCGATCCTGCGGCGCGTCGACGACGATTGGTGCGACCCGCTCGAGCTGCGCGCCGACTCGGCGCTCGGCGTGCCGGGGCTGGTGCAGGCGATCCACTCGCGGAACGTGCGGGTCGCCAACGCGCTCGGCTGCGGCATCCTCGAGAGCCCGGCGTGGCTCGAGATCCTGCCCGGCGTGTGCCAGGAGATCCGCGGCGAGGAGCTGCTCATCCAGTCGCCGCCCACCTACTGGTGCGGCTTCGATCGCAGCCGCGCCCACGTCATCGAGAAGCTCCGCGAGCTGGTGGTGAAGCCGGCGTTCCGCGCGCGCGCGCCGCGCGGCGGCGTGGAGCCGATCTTCGGCGAGGCGCTGAGCGAGAGCGAGCTCGACCAGCTCGTGGCGCGGATGCGCGAGCGGCCCCACGAGCTGGTCGGCCAGGAGCAGCTCGACCTCGCCACCGCGCCGTCGTGGACCGGCGCGGCGATCGAGCCGCGGCGCTTCCTGCTGCGCGCCTACGTGCTGGTGAGCGAGAGCGGTTGCACCGTGCTGCCTGGCGGGCTGGCGCGGATCTCGAGCTCGAGCGAGGCGCTGGTGGTGTCGCTGCAGCGTGGCGGCGGCAGCAAGGACGTGTGGGTGCTCTCGGACGAGCCGGTGGCCCACGTGCCGGTGATCGAGATCCCGTCGGCGGCGGTCGAGCTCAAGCGCGGCGGTGTCAGGCTACCGAGCCGGGTCGCCGACAACCTGTTCTGGCTCGGCCGCTACGCCGAGCGCTGCGAGTCGGCGACGCGGGTGTTCCGAGCGGTGCTGACGCGCATGAGCGACGAGTCGGGGCTCACCGCCACCTCCGAGCTCGGCGCGCTCCTCGAGCTGCTCGGCGCCGGCGAGGCGATGGTGGGGCGCTGGGTCGGCGAGGGCGACGGTGGTGCGGCTGGCGGCGTCGCGTTGCCGGAGGGCGACCGCGTCGCCGAGGTCCTGGCGCTGGTGCTCGCCGACGACGGCCCGACCCAGCTCCGCGCCACCCTCGACTCGCTCCACCACATCGCGTGGCGGGCGCGCGAGCGGCTCTCGAACGACGCGTGGCGCATCCTGAACCAGGTGCGCGACCGGCTCGCGGGGGTGGCGGCGGGGTCCGGCTGGTCGATCGCGCGCGCGCTCGAGGCGAGCCACGAGCTGGTCGCCGACCTGGCCGCGGTCGCGGGGCTCGAGGCCGAGAGCATGACGCGCGGCCACGCTTGGCGCTTCCTCGACCTGGGGCGGCGGCTCGAGCGCGCGCTCACCACGGCGCAGTTCCTCGAGATCGGCCTGGAGCGGGTGCGCGACGACGAGGCCGCGATGCTGCGCGCGCTCCTCGAGGTCTCGGACTCGACGCTGACCTACCGCTCGCGCTACCGCGCCGCGGTGCAGGTGGCGCCGGTCCTGGATCTCTTGCTGGTCGACGAGACCAACCCGCGCTCGGTGGGCTTCCAGCTCGTGGCGATGAGCCTGCTCGTGGACCAGCTCCCGCGCGAGCGGCGCTCGCCGGCGCTCGGGCCCGAGCAGCGGATCGTCCGCGAGGCGTCGTCGCGGCTCAAGCTCCTCGACGTGGAGGCGCTCTCGGCGTGTGACGGCGAAGGCCAGCGCGGTGAGCTCGGGGCGCTGCTCGGCGACCTGATCGAGCAGCTCCCGGCGGTCTCGGACGAGCTCTCGATGCAGTACTTCAGCCCCGCGACGCCGTCGCGGCAGCTCGCTTCGTCGGGCGGCGAGGGCCACGGCTGAGGGCCGAGCGGAGCGAGCGATGGGCACCTACCGCGTCGAGCACGTGACCGAGTACCGCTACGCGGCGGCGGCCACCTCGAGCCTCAACCAGGCGCACCTCACGCCGCGCAACGGGCCCTACCAGGTGTGCCTGACCAGCAGGCTCAAGATCGAGCCGACGCCGAGCGTCTCCACGATCCGCCCCGATTTCTACGACAACACGGTGACCTTCTTCTCGGTGCAGGAGCCGCACGGCTCGCTCCGGATCTCGGTGTCGAGCCTGGTCGAGGTGTCGCGTCGGCCGTTCCCGCCGCCGCCGAGCACGGCGCCTTGGGAGCGCGCGCGGCGGCTGCTCTTGATGGAGGCGAGCCCGGGCTCGATGGCGGCGCGGCAGTTCGTGTTCGAGTCCGAGATGGTGCCGGTGCGACCGGACCTCGCGGCGTACGCGGCGCGCTCGTTCCCGCCCGGGCGGCCGATCCTCGAGGCGATCATCGACCTCACCGAGCGGATCCGTGCCGAGTTCACGTACGACCCGCGCGCCACCAGCATCGCGACGCCCGTCGCCGAGGTGCTCGCGCTCCGGCGCGGCGTGTGCCAGGACTTCGCGCACCTCATGATCGGCTGCCTGCGCAGCCTCGGGCTCGCGGCGCGCTACGTGAGCGGATACGTGCTCACGCGGCCGCCGCCGGGCGGGCGGCGGCTGGTGGGCGCCGACGCGTCCCACGCGTGGGTGTCGGTGTGGGTGCCCGGGTTCGGCTGGATCGACGCCGACCCGACCAACGCGGTGCTGCCCAGCACCGAGCACATCACGCTCGCGTGGGGGCGCGACTACGCCGACGTGAGCCCACTGCGCGGCATCGTCCTCGGGGGGGGCGCCCAGTCGCTGAGCGTCTCCGTCGACGTGACCCCCGCGCCCGCGTAGCGGCGCGCCGACGCCCCGTCGTGCGCCCCGGACACCCTGGGGTCGTCGACGAAGCGACGACCCTCCAGCGCCCCCGGCCGATCGATCGCGGGCCGCGGCGGGGCCGCGCTCCGCCGCTTGCGTTGTACCGCTTTTGTATATATTCTGTTTATGTCTCGAACGCGACAGATCGGGAGATCGCCATGGCCGACACGAACGACAAGATCCGCGTGGGAGTGAGCTCGTGCTTGCTGGGGCTCGAGGTGCGCTTCGACGGCGGCCACAAGCGCGACCGCCGCGTCACCGACACCCTCGCCCACCACTTCGAGCTGGTGCCGGTGTGCCCCGAGGTGGAGGTCGGCATGGGCACGCCACGCGAGACCGTGCGCCTGATCGGCTCGTCCGCCGAGCCCCGCCTCGTGACCACGCGCTCCGGCGTCGACTGGACCGAGCGCATGGAGCGCTACGCCGAGTGGCGCGTCGCCCAGCCCGACCTCGCCGAGCTCCGCGGCTACATCCTGAAGAGCGACAGCCCGAGCTGCGGGATGGAGCGCGTGCGCGTCTACGGCGCGAGCGGCGTGCCCGCTCGGGACGGTGTCGGCCTCTTCGCGCGCGCGCTCGTGAAGCGCTTCCCGCTCTTGCCGATCGAGGAGGAGGGACGCCTCAACGACGCCACGCTGCGCGAGTCGTTCATCACCCGGGTGTTCGCCTACCACCGCGCGCGCGCCTTCTTCGACGATCCGGCGTGGACCCTCGCCGGCCTGGTGCGCTTCCACGCCGCCCACAAGTACCTGCTGCTCGCCCACAGCCCGAGTCGCGCCAAGGACCTGGGCCAGCTCGTGGCCCGGGGCAAGACGCTCGCGCGCGAGGAGCTCGCGGCGAGCTACGTCGAGGGCTTCATGACGGCGCTCGCCGAGAAGCCCACGCCGGGCAAGAACGCCAACGTACTGCTCCACATCCTCGGCTACCTCGACGGCCACATCAGCGACGGCGACCGCCACGACGTGCTCGCGGTGATCGACGATTACCGCCGCCAGCTGGTGCCTCTCTCGGTTCCGGTTACGCTGCTGCGCCACCACGTGAAGGGCCGCGACGTCCCCTACGTCCGCGACCAGGTGTTCTTCGCACCCCACCCCAAGGAGCTCGGCCTGCGCAACCACGTCGCGTGACTCGCGCACCAGCCCCCATCAGCGATCGACAACTCGTATTTCCCTCGCGGTCGATCGAGGAACGACATGAGAGACATCTCTACTGGCGACCGTCTGCGCTCGCTGATCGACACCACCGCCTCGCCGCGACCGTCGACGCCGGCGAGCGACGTCGCGCCGCGGGCGCGCGTGGTCGCGGTGGCCGAGCTGCCGACGCGCTTCGGCGCGTTCCACCTCGTGGCCTTCCAGAACGACCGCGACTCGAGCGACCACCTCGCGATGGTCCACGGCGACGTGATCGCCGCCGAGGACCTGCCCACCCGCGTCCACTCCGAGTGCCTGACCGGCGACGTGTTCGGCTCGCTGCGCTGCGACTGCCGCGACCAGCTCGAGGAGGCGCTGCGGTTGCTCGCGCGCCAGCCGCGCGGGCTGCTCCTCTACCTGCGCCAGGAAGGGCGCGGCATCGGGCTCGTGAACAAGCTGCGCGCCTACGCGCTCCAGGAGCAGGGGCTCGACACCGTCGAGGCCAACCTGGCGCTCGGCTTCCGCGACGACGAGCGCGACTACGCGGTCGCGGCGTCGATGATCGAGGCCCTCGGCGTGCGCTCGATCCGCCTCATGACCAACAATCCGACCAAGCTCGGCGAGCTGACCCGGCACGGCGTGAAGGTGACGGGGCGGGTCGCCCACGCGATGCCACCCAACGTCCACAACCGCTTCTACCTGGAGACCAAGGCGCGGCGCTCGGGCCACATGCTCGAGCTTCGCCCCGGCGCGCGCGTCGAGCGCGCCACGCGCGTGCTCGCCGAGGCGCGGCTCCTCGACTGAGCCCGGCGGCCCGCCGGAGGCGCGCCCTCCGACCCGAGCGCACCCGCGCCGCACCGCCGAGGACCGTGGGGCGGAGCTACGGCACCAGCACCTCGCCCTCGGTGCGCGCGAGGGCGAACGACAGGACCTCCTCGACCACGCCGTTGCCCGCCGCGCTCGAGTCGTCGGCGAGCAGCAGATCGAAGTGGGTGAAGCCGGGGAAGATCCGCACCCGGAACGCCTCCTCGCTCGCGCGCGGCGCGCCGTCGCGCGCCGGATCGGCCACGGCGTCGCGGACCGCCTCGTGAAGCGCCGCGACCGGCGCCATGCCGGCGCCACCGCCGATCGAGAGGATCGGCACGTCGATGGCGGCGGTGTGGAACAGGTCGAGGTGATACTCGCTCGACTGCCAGTCCTCCGGCGTGAAGCTCCGCAGGTTGCCGAGGGCT
>CAYMQR010000273.1:0-7073 GCA_964392195.1 uncultured bacterium
GGGGCCCCACCCCCAAGTCACTCGCTACGCTCGTGGCGTCGCGCCGCGACGCGCCGTGTGACGGTTCCACTCGTGGCGTGAGTCGGCCGAGTTGCTTTGCACTCGAGCACGTTCCAGCCCCCCCGCCCGCCTGGAGGGCGGCGATCCTTCGCCGCCGTCGCGCGGGTCCCACCCCCGAGTCACTCGCTGCGCTCGTGGCGTCGCGCCGCGACGCGCCGCTCGGTGGATCGTTGGTGGCGCGGTCCGGGATCCCGGGAAGCGCGCGATCCGACGACCAGGGGGCTGGCGGAGCCGCCCCCGCCGCAGGGACGCGCGCCCCGGCGCCCGCTCAGGGCTGGACGGCGAGGACCGTGGGCGTGCCGTTGAGCGTGGTCAGGCGGACCTTGGTGTCGGGCTGGTCGATGATCGAGAGCTGGCCGGGCGACGTGGCGTGGGCCGCGAGCAGGAACGAGCCCGTGGTGCCGATCAGAGGCCGGAACGCGACGACGTCGGGCTGCACGTCGATCGTCTTCTTCTCGGTCTGGTCGAGCTGGTCGTAGCCGTGCAGCACGTTCGACTCGGTGGCGGCCCACACCAGGGTCTCGCTCGCGGTGGGTAGCACCGCGAGGCGCGTGGCGTCCGCGGCGACCGGGATGGTGGCGATGATCGTGGCAGCGGTGGCGTCGAGGACCTCGACGGTGTGGTTCGCGCGGCTCAGCACGTAGAGGTTGGTGCCGCTCAGCACCATGTCGATCGGATCGGGGCCGATCGCGAGCCGGTCGGTGATCGTCTTGCCCACCGGATCGACGAACGCCACCTTCGCGTCCGCCTTCTCGAGGACGTACGCGCGCGAGGTGAGCGGGTTCAGGATCAGCGGACCGGCGTTCGGGCCGAGCGCGAGGCTGGCGAGCTCGGTGGGCGTGGCCGCTTCGGCGTCGATGAGCTGGAGCGCCGGCTTCTCGGGCTCCAGCGCGAGCGCGATGCTGCCGTCGGTGGTGAGCTCGATCGCCGTGACCGGCGACCCGGCCGCGAACGTGGTGCGGACCGCGGGCGTGCTCGGCTCGACGATCTCGATGGTGCCGTCGGGGTGCCCCACCCAGGCCTCGAGGCGCGTGGAGGGCAGCCCCAGCACGGTGGGCGCGATGCTGTCGAACGCGGCGCAGACCGGAGAGGGGGCGAGGTCCACCCGCGCGTCGACCGAGCGTGTATCCGAGAGGAACTGCTGTACGTATCCGCCCTTCGAATCATCACCGAGGAGCCACGCGAAGCTTCCGTCGGGCGCGAAACGAATCGCGCGGGGCGCGCTCGACGTGGGCACCACCCCTTCCACGAGACCGTCGTGGCTGTCGAACACGGTGACACCGTCGGCGCTCGACGTCCCGACCAACAGCCACGGACCCAACACGCGGAACGGGGCACGCCCGCTCTCCACGCCGCCGACCGTGACCAGGATGTCGCCGGTCACCGCGCCCGAAGGGACCCGGGCGCGGATCTCGGTGTCGGTGATCGACAGGATCAGCGCGGGCTGCGTCAGCACGCCACCGAAGTAGACGCGGGTGCGCGAGAAGTCGTCGACGAAGTTGGCGCCGGTGATGACGACCTCGCTCCCCTCCTGGCCTTCCTCGGGGCTGACCGTGAGCACGGCCGGGCGGTCGATGTGCAGGCAGCTCGTCGCCACCAGCGAGAGCAGGGTCAGCAGGCTGGCGGACAAGGCGCGAGTGAAATTTCGCATGGAAAGTCCGGCGAGTGCGGAGAGGAGCGCGGGTCGTGAGGCGAATCGGAGGTGTACCGGCTTCGCCCGGGGTCGGCAAGCGAGTGACGTGCCGGCGGCGGCCCGAGGGCTATCGCGGGACACGCCGGCGATCGGGTATCCTCGTGCGTCCCGCTCGACCCGTCCCGACCCGCCGTCCCCGCCGAGATGCCCTTGCCCCGCGCCGCCGCGCTTCGCGAACTCACCGGATTCAAGCTCGACGGGCTCTCGACCGTCGTCTTCACGCTGGTGTTCGCGGCGATGTTCTTCCTCATCGCGGTGGTGACCCAGTTCTCGCCGCTGTGGATGATCCTGGTGATGGTCGGCTTCACCGCCGGCATCGTGTTCCTGGCCCTGCCCGAGAAGCGCCTCGCGCTGTGGAGCTTCTACCTGCTCACGGTGCCACTGGGCGCCGCCAAGTGGGTGACGCTCACGCCGACCTTCTTCTTCGGCGAGAACCCGGACGGGCTGGTCGCGTACATCTCGGACATGCCGCTCTTGGTGCTGTTCGTGTGGTGGTTCGCCGAGCTCGCGCTCGGCAAGGCGCGCGTCGTCCGCTCGCCGATCTTCGTGCCGTACCTCATGTGCCTGGTGTGGCGCGCCGCGACGATCCTGGTCGCCGAGGACAAGTCACTCTCGGCGTGGAACATCCTGATGCACGTGAAGTTCTTCCTGATCTTCGCGTGGGCCTCGAGCCACATCACCGACCGCCGCTCGATCTTCCTCACCCTCGGCTGCCTGCTCGTCGACCTCATCATCCAGGGCGGCCTCAACGTCACCTCCTACTTCATCAAGGGCGCGGTCTCGGTCTTCGGCATCATCAAGTACGACTGGCAGCGCATCGCCGGCGAGAACATCTTCCGCGCCACCGGCACCATCGGCCCGCACAACGTGCAGTGCCACTTCTACGAGATGGTCATGCCGATGGCCATGATCCTCCTGTACTTCTCGAAGAACCTGTGGGTGAAGGTGCTGAGCCTGGTGGGGATCGTGCTCAGCCTCGCGGGGACGCTGTTCACCTTCTCGCGCGGCGGGTGGCTGTCGGTGACGCTCTCGATGGCGGTGGTGACGATGCTGCTCTACCGCCGCCGGCTCATCTCCACGACGGTGCTCGCGCTGGTGATCCTGGGTGTCGCGTTCGCGGGCGCTGGCTTCCTTCTCGGCCCGAGCAACGTCGTGCAGAAGCGCATCACCGACTCGCCGGCCGCCGCCACCACCTCGCGCTGGCACATGCTCGGCGTGGGCGTCCGCATGCTCACGGCCCACCCGATCATGGGAGTGGGCGCCAACAACGCCGCCGAGCAGCTCGACCAGTTCTTCCCCAACGGCGTGCCCCGCGAGTGCTGGTACGAGGTCGAGGTCCGGCTCTTCGAGCACAAGAAATTCATCATCCCGATCCACAACAAGTACCTGATGACCGCGGCCGAGCTGGGCCTGACCGGGCTCATGCTCTACCTCTACTTCCTTTACCGGTACCTCAGGACCTCGGTGGACTGCATGCGCTGCCGCCACGAGTGGGTGGCGGCGCTCGGCACCTGGTTCCTCGCGTCCAACGTCGGGCTCTTCACCCACAACATGTTGTCCGAGTTCTCGTACGGCACGATCCAGGAGTTCTTCTACATGCTGCCGGGCGTGCTCTCGGGAATCTGGCAATGGGGCATCGACGAGGGCGCGATCGTGCCGCGTGGAGCGCGGACCACGGCGCGGGTCCTCGAGCCCGCGCCGCCGGCGCCCGAAGCCGTGCCTGCGTGACCCGCTCGTCGTCGCCCCTCGCCGAGCTCGGCGGGCGCGTCCGCGACGTCGCGCGCCACTACGGCGCGGCGAAGCTCGCCAACGCGGCGCTCGCCGAGCTCGGCTACCGGCTGCGCACCCGCGATCCTCTCGGCGACCCCACGACGCTGGTCGTCGAGCTCACCACCCACTGCCAGCTCCGTTGCCCGCTCTGCCCGACCGGCATGGGCGCTCCGGGGCGGACTCGCCAGCACATCCGGCCCGAGGACTTCCGCGGCCTCGTGGACCGCTACGCGAGGACTGCGCTGAGGCTCTTCCTCACCGACTGGGGTGAGCCGCTGCTCCACCCGCGGGCGGCGGAGCTGATCGGCTACGCGGAGTCGAAAGGGCTCTGGACGGCGATCTCCACCAACGGCATGCACCTGCCGGACGAGCTGGCGCGGGCGCTGGTGGAGGCGCGGCTCTCGCACGCCACCTTCTCGATCGACGGCGCGACCCAGGACGCCTACGAGCGCTACCGCGCGCGCGGCGACCTCGCCACCGTGCTCGGCAACCTGGAGCGCCTGGTGGCGGCGCGCGACGCCCTCGGCTCGCGGCGCCCGCACGTCACCTGGCAGTTCCTGGTGTTCCGCCACAACGTCCACGAGGTCGACGCCGCGCGAGCGAAGGCGCGCGAGCTGGGGGTGGCGATCGACGTCCGCGCCGCGGGGCTCGGCGGGCCGAACGAGAGCCCCCACGTGGGCCGCACCGCTCCTGACAAGCTCGCGTGGCTGGTCGACGACCCGCGCTGGCCCGAGGCGCGCGGCTACTTCCGGTCCGAGCCGTACCTCGAGGATCGCCACTGCTGGTGGCTGTGGAAGGCGCTGGTGGTGTCGCCGAGCGGCTCGGCGCCGCCGTGCTGCTGCACGTTCGAGGAACGCGACGACATCGGGAACGTCTTCACCGCGGGAGCCGACGCGGTGCGCCGCTCGCACCGGGCACGGCGCATGCGCGCGGTGTTCCGCGGCGATCCGCTGCCCGCGGGCGAACCGGTGGTGTGCGAGCGCTGCGACGTGTTCCAGCGCCGCGCGTGACGACGCGCGAGGCGGTGCCCCGGCGCGGCGGCCGAGCGCCTCGAGCTGCGCGCCCGATCGAGCGAGACCGGGCTCAGCCCGGAAACCTCGGACGCGTTCGTCGCGAGACCGACAAGCCGCCGTCAGATCGCGGGGAACGCAGGACGCTGGCCCGCAGTCGTACCATCCGTACGGCGAGGGCCAGCGGTCCGAGTACCCCGCGAGATCACGGCGAATCGTCGGTCGCAGCAGAAGACGGCTGAGGTTTCCGGGCTCAGTCGTCGTCGAGGCGGATCGGCGCGAGCTGGTCGGTGCGGATCCAGCCCTCGCGCCCGTCGGCGCGGTGTACCCGGCGATAGGCGCCCTCGCTCGCGAGCACCGTGACCTCCGTGCCCTCCGAGGCCGTGAACGCCGCCGGCTGACCCGCGCTCGGCCCGGCGCGGACCTCGGCGTCGCCGTTCACCACCACCTGCGCGTCGACGCGGGTGAGCTCGTGGCGCTTGCACGCCCACGACCCACCCGCCAGCGCCAGCACCACCAGCGACACCGCGGTGCACCCCCGGCTCGCCAGGCTCGGCGCGGCGACGGCCCAGGACACCATGCCGCACACCACCAGCCAGGCGGCGACGGTCGCGAACGCGAGCTCGCGGTGCGTCGCCAGGTCGTACCAGAACGCGATGCTGCGCATCGCGTAGAGCGGCCCCTTGGTGCCCACCGGCTCCGCCACCTGGCCGCGCGCGAGCGCCAGGTTGTGGCGCAGGTCGCCGTCGCGGGGGATGAAGAGCTCGGCGCGGCGGTAGGCGCGGATCGCCTCGCCGAGCGAGTCACGCTGCAGGTACGTGTTGCCGAGGTTGAAGTAGAGCGGCCCGTTCCGCCAGCCCGCCGCCAGCAGCCCCTCGAAGAGGCCCTGCGCACGCTCGTAGCGGCCGTCCAGGTACGCCTGCACGGCGAGCGCGTAGTCCTTGGCCAGCGCCTCGCGCGCGGCCTCCGCGCCACCCGCCTCGGATGCCGCCCGCGCACCGCCTCCGAGCCCCGCGCCGGCGAGCGCCACCACCAGCGTGGCCAGCGCGATCGCGCGCGAGGTCCTCCTCGCCAGCTCGCTCACGACGCCTCCTTCGCGGGACGATCGAGCTCCTCGTCCACCCGGATGAGCAGCGCGCGCGCGCGCTCGAGCAGCTCGTCGCGCCCGGCGCCGTCCGTAGCGCCGTCCGTGCCGCGGGCCCAGCGGCGCAGCTCGCAGGTGACGAGGAGCTCGCGCACCTCGGACGCGGTCGCCTTGGCGAGCCCGCCCGCGCCGAGCCGCGCCTCCACCTCTTCCGGCGTGAGCACCCCGGGCGGAAGGTCGACCTTCGCCGCCACGAACTCGCGCACCACCTTGCCGAGCTGCTCGTGGAACGCGCGCGCGTCGGTCACCTTCGCCGCCGCGGCCAGCTCGTGCCTGGCGCGGCGCATGGCGCTGCGCTCGCGCGCCCAGCGGGGATCGGCGGCGGCGCGCTGCGAGCGCCTCGCGAGCACGATCGCCACGCCCGCGCCCACCAGGCCCGCCGCCGCGATCCCGCCGCCGAGCGCGCCCGGTCCGGCGAGCGGGTCGACCACCACCGCGCCCGGCACCGCGGTGTGGACGCTGCGCACCACCTCGGTCTCGTCCTTGCCGAGCCCGCCCTTGCCGCGGACGCCCTTGCCGTCGGCGGGCAGGCTGCGGCCGACGCGGAACGTCAGCGCCTCGCTCGCCGCCTCCTTGAGCTTGCCGGCGGCGGGGTCGAAGTAGCTGACCGTCACCGACGGCAGGGCGTATTGACCGGCGGTCTTCCCGAGCAGCGCCAGCTTGAAGACCTTGCGCGCCCGGAACGCGCCGTTGGGCTCGGCGACCCACTCGGTCACCGGGCGGTCGGCGACCACCTGGAACGACTCGAGCCCCGCCACCCGCGGCTCCTCGATCTCCGCGTCGTCGCCGTACGTCTTCACCTCGACGGTGAGTGTCGCGGGCTGGCCCTTCTTGACCGTGAGCGGCGCGATCGCGGCGGAGATCTCGGTGGCCCCGACCGGCACCCGCGCGCCGCCCGGTACGGGGCGGGCGTCGAGCCGGATCGGCGCGGTGGAGCCTTCGCCGGGGATCGAGCGGCCGCTGTAGAAGTCGTCGAACATCGAGCCCGCGCCATCGCCGCTCGCGCCGAGCTTGACGCGGCAGGTGAACGACGCCGGTCCCACCTCGACCGCGCCGGCGCGGGTGGCGAAGAGCGGCGCGCGGTACTCGTGGACGCGGTAGGTGACGCCGCCGTCGTTGGTCGAGTAGTCGGACTCGACGAACGGCTGCGACTGCGTGAGCCCGACGAGCTGCGGCGCCGAGAACTCGAGCTTGTAGATCGGCACCGCGCTCAGGAGCTGGATCGTCAGCACCACCTGCTGGCCGACGTAGGGCGTGCGCTCCGAGACCTGCGCGCGCAGGAACACCCGCCCGCCCTCGCCCGCCGCCTCGAGCGCGCCGCCCGACGGCGAGGACGCCGCGTCGCTGCCGCCCTCCTCGCGCGCGGCGCGCTCGCGTCGGCCGTGGAGGTCGATGG
>CAYMQR010000274.1:0-7055 GCA_964392195.1 uncultured bacterium
GTGGCGACCCGCGCTCCCGCCGGCGACTGGAGCGTGCCCGAGGTGGTCTCGCCGGCCGGCCAGGCGGTCTACTACCCCGCGCTGGCGATGGATGGGGCCGGCGACCTGATCGCCGCGTGGCAGACGCTCGACGCTGGCAATCAAGGCAGCGTCTACCAGCGCTCGCGCGCTGCCGGCGCGAGCTGGGGGCTCGCCACGTTGCTCTCCGCACCGACCGAGGACGCGGGCTGGCCATCGCTCGCCTACGCCGGCGACGGCTCGGTGGCGGTGGTGAGCTGGGTCGACAACTCCACCAACGAAGCGCGCGCGTCGGTGGGCAGCGTGAACGCCTTGTGGTCGCGCTCCCTGCTCGGCGCGGGCTGGTGGGGCTCGACGGTGCCGGTGGCCGCGGGCGGCGGGACGGCTGCCGCGACGTGGGCGACCGTCGTGGGCGGGAACCCCAACGCCGCGAGCCTGGTGGCGAAGACCTACGAGTGAGGCGCGCGGTCGCGTTCAGCGAAACGCGAGCTGGCCGCACGCGGCGGCGATGTCGGGACCTTTGCTGTGGCGGCGCATGACCCGCAGCCCCGCGCGGTGCAGGTGCGTGCGGAAGGCGGCGACCACCGGATCCTCCGGCGCGCGGAGGCCCGAGCCGGGGAACGCATTGAACGGGATCAAGTTGATCTTCACCGCGGGGAGCGCGGTGCACCACGCGGCGAGCGCCTCGGCGTCCGCGGGTGAGTCGTTGACGCCCGCGAAGAGCGTGTACTGGACGAAGATCGGCTGCGCCTGATCGCGCGCGAGCCGCGCGAGCCGCTCGGTCAAACGAGCGAGCGGGAAGCGCGCGGTGATCGGCATCAGCCCGGCGCGCGTGCGCTGCTCGGTGGCGTGGAGGCTGAGCGCGATCGGCACGCGCGGGAAGCGCGCGACGAGCCGCTCGAGGCCGTCGAGGTGGCCGGCGGTCGAGACCGTGATGCGGCGCAGCGGGACCGCGGCGCCCGCGGGGTCGGTGAGGATCGCGATGGCGTCGGCGACAGCGTCGGGGTTGTCGAGCGGCTCGCCCATCCCCATGAACACCACGTTGGTGACGCGCTGGCGCGCCTCGAAGCCGTGTGCGGCGAGCCAGCGTGGCTCGGCGCCGAGCCAGCGGTTCGCGGCGAGCACCTGCGCGACGATCTCGCCCGCCGCGAGGTTGCGCGTCAGGCCGATGCGCCCGGTGTGGCAGAACACGCACCCTTGCCCGCAGCCGATCTGGCTCGACACGCACAGCGTGACGCGCGCGGCCTCCGGGATCAGCACCGCCTCGGCGTCGGCGGCGGCACCGCCGACGCCGCTCTCCGGCAACGCCACCAGCAGCTTCACCGCGCCGTCGACCTCCGAGTGGCGCGCCTCGCGGATCGCGGGCGGCTCGAACGGATGGCGCTCGCGCAGGTGCCGCACCAGCGTGGAGGGGAGCGAGCGATCGTCCCATGGCTGCTCGCGCAGCAAGCGGTGGGTGTTGCGCGCCAGCGTGCGCGCGTGGACGCGCGGCACGCCGAGGACGTCGCAGGCGCTCTCGAGGTGCGCGCGGCTCAGGTCGAGCCAGCGCCGTGGCGCGTCCGGGGGCACGGGCATGCCTCGAACTTCGATCGCTGAGCGCGCCACGGCAAACCGGAAGGGGGCGTGCCGTCCGTGCCGGGAACAGCAGCGCTGCGGGCGCAGGCGCCATCGCGTATCGCCGGGCACGCCGCGTGTGCCCCTCCTGGCTGGTATCGTTGGGTCGATGTCCGCTCTCGGCTCGCCGCTCTGGACCCCGGGTGCGTGGCGCGCGCACGCGGCGGCGCAGCAGCCCGCGTGGCCCGACGCGGCGGCGCTCGAGCGCGCGCTCGCGAGCCTGCGCGCGCTGCCGCCGCTGGTGTTCCCGTCGGAGGCGCGGCGGCTGCGCGCGGCGCTCGGCGAGGTCGCGCAGGGGCGCGCGTTCCTGCTCCAGGCCGGCGACTGCGCGGAATCGTTCGACGACGTCTCCGCCGAGTCGCTCCACGAGCGCCTCAAGCTGGTGCTGCAGATGGCGATCGTCCTCACCTACGGCGCCGGCGTGCACGTGGTGAAGGTGGGGCGGATCGCCGGCCAATACGCCAAGCCGCGCTCGTCGCCCACCGAGCGCGTCGATGGAGTCGAGATCCCATCGTTCCGCGGCCCGATGGTGAACTCGGAGCTCGCCACCGCCGCCGCGCGCGTGCCCGACCCCGAGCGCATGGTGCTCGGCTACCAGCGCGCCGCCGTCACCCTCAACCTGCTGCGCGGCTTCGCCACCGCCGGCTTCGCGGACCTCGGCCGCGTCCACACCTGGAACCGCGAGTTCGTGGCGTCGAGCCCCGCGGGTCGGCGCTACGAGGGGCTCGCCGACGAGATCCAGCGCGCGCTGCGCTTCATGCGCGCGTGCGGCGTGGACGTGGAGCGCGACGCACGCTTCCGCTCGGTGGAGCTGTGGACCAGCCACGAGGCGCTCTTGCTCGACTTCGAGGAGGCGCTCACCCGCCGCGACGCCGAGAGCGGCGAGTGGATCGACGGCTCGGCGCACCTCCTGTGGATCGGCGAGCGCACCCGCGCCGCGGACGGCGCGCACGTGGCGTTCCTGGCTGGCGTGGCGAACCCGATCGCGGTCAAGCTCGGGCCGGCGGCGAGCGTCGACGACGTGCTCGCGCTGTGCGAGCGGCTCGACCCGGCGCGCGCGCCCGGGCGCCTCACGCTGATCGCGCGCATGGGGGCCAGGCGCGTGCGCGAGCGGCTCCCGCCGCTGGTGAACGCGGTGCGCTCGGCGGGCTTCCCGGTGGTGTGGGCGTGCGACCCGATGCACGGCAACACCGCGCTCGCCGCCGACGGCCGCAAGACGCGGCACTTCGACGACGTGATCGACGAGCTCGAGGGCTTCTTCGACGTGTGCCGCGCGGCGTCGGTGTGGCCGGGTGGCATCCACGTCGAGCTCACCGCCGGTGACGTGACCGAGTGCCTCGGCGGCGGCGACGCCGTGCGCCCCGAGGACCTGGGGCTGCGCTACACCACGACCTGCGACCCGCGCCTCAACGGCCGCCAGTCGCTCGACCTCGCGTTCCGCGTCGCCGAGCGGCTGCGCGGGTGATCCCGCCCCGCCGTAGGCGCACGCTCCGTCGTGCGCCCCGGAGGGCGCCCCGTCAGTGGTGGCGGGGTGGGTTGCCGCCGCGGTTCGTGGTGGGCGCGCTGAAGGACGGCGCCGGCCCGCTGCTGGGCGCGAAGCCGCTCGGTGCGCGCGGCTCGAACGAGCGCGGCTCGGGGCGTTCCAGGGCCGGCGGCGCCGAGTACGAGCGCGGCTGCGCCCGCTCGAAGCTGGGCTGCGGCGCGGGCTCGCGGCCGCGCTGCGGCTCGGGCGCGCGCACGCTCGGCATCGCCACCTGCGGCATCGCGGCGCGCGGCTCCTCGGCGGGCGCGGAGCGGCTCGCCCAGCCGCCGCGCGTGGAGCGACCGCCGCCCTGCGACGCGCGCGGCAGCTCGATCTCGCGCTCCACCCGCTGCGGCTCGCTCGCGTGGCGCGAGAGCTGGCGCTCGGGGTACGACCGCGACGCGTCCACGCTCGACCGGGGCGTGCGCGGCACGTAGCGCGGATCCGGCTCGGCCACGCCGCGATCGATCACCGGCCTCGCCACCTGCGGCTCGTATCGCTGCTCATGTCGCGGCTGCGGCCGCGACCAGCCCGCCGCGGGCCGCGCCACCGGCGCCCACGCGCTCGACGGCCGCGCGTTCGGCTCGCGCTCGACCGGTGCGGCGAACCGCTCGCGCGGCTCGGCGTTCGGCGACCACCCGTGCGGGCGGCTCGGCGCCGGCGTGCCGGGGTTCGCTGGCGGGCTCGGCGCGCGGGGCGCCGCGGGCGCACGCTCGCTCCGCGGCGACACGCTCGGCGGCGTGTGCGACGGGTTGCTCCAGCCCGCGCCCGGCTTGGAGCTCGGCGTGCTCGACGGCGGCACGTACTTGTTCGGGCTCTCGGGCCGGCTCGGGCTCGCGCTGGGCGCGGGGCTCGCGCCAGGCGTCGTCGTCGACGGGCTCGGCCGCATCGACGCCGGGTAGCTCGGTCGCGACGGCGTGCTCACCGGCGCCACGTACGGCTTGGGCGCCTTGGTCGCCACCGGCGCGACGCGCGGCAGGTTTGCCGGCGCCGCGTAGAGGTTGTGCGCGGCCGTGGGCGGCCGCGGCGCCGGCGCGTAGCGCACCGGCTGCGGCGGGCCACCGGCGTGCCCGGGCTGCGGCGGCGGTCGGTAAGCCGGCGGCGGCCGATACACGGGCCGCGGTCCCGCGGGGCCATACCATCCCGGCGCGCAGTCGTGGTGGTGATGGTGATGGTGGTGGTACGAGCTCCAGCCCCAGCCCACCCACAGGAAGTCACTGTACGGGTCGTCGAACCAGGTGTAGCCCCACCACGGCACGTAGCGGACGCCGAAGCCCCAGGTGTACGGCCGCGCGTAGAAGTACGAGCCGTACCATGGCCGGTACGCGTAGCCGGTTCCGTATACGACCGTCGGGCCGTACACGTACGAGCCGACGTAGCCGGGCTGGTAGCCGACCTGCACGTACTCGGGCGTCGAGTCGTACACGTATACGTAGCGGGTGTTGTAGACGGGCGACGACGGCGGGATCGACTCCACCTCCCGCGGCCGCGCGTCGGCGACCTCCCACGGGCCGTCCGGTCCCGGCGCGGTGAACCACACGCCCTGGTCCACGGCGTAGAAGCGGTCGTGGATCTTCAGCACCTGCGCGCCGGTGTTCACCGCGTACGCCACCTCGGTGCCCGCGATGGCCTCGAAGCGCGGCTCGCCGTCGTAGCTCACCTCGAGCTTGGCGGTGCGGCGGTCGATGGCGGTGGTCTGCGGGATCTCGGCCTGCAGCACGGCGTCTTGCGCCTCGGGCGTGCCGGCGACGCTGGCGCGCACGTAGGCCTTGGCGGTCTCGGGCGGGATCTTCGCGAAGTCGGCGGGGAGCCGGTCGGCGGTGACGAAGCTCCACGGTCCGTCGAGGCTCTTTGCTTCGAACCAGCGGCCGGCGAGGAGCACGAAGCGGCGCTGGGTGGAGATCTCCACGAACACGTCGCTCGAGGTGTTCATCGCCACGAGCAGGTCGGTGCCGGTGAGTGGCGCCCAGCTCGGGTCGCCGTCGAACACCAGCAGCTCGGCCGGCTCGGTGGAGACGACGATCGCGGGCGCCGTCGAAGCGGGCGCCGCGCCTGCGTCCGTCGGCGATGCCGCGTCACCCGTGCCACCCACCGCGCGCCGCGTCGCGTCGGCCTTCTGGCGCGCTTCCGCGACCGCCTTGGCGATCTCGGTGGGCGGCTCGGCGATCGTGGTCCACGGCCCGGTCGGCTCGATCGCCGAGTACCAGAACCGCCCGTTGCTCGTGTAGTAGCGCTGGCTGCTCGTCTGGTAGATGACCGCGAACGGGGTGTTCACCACCTGTTCGAGGTCGGTCCCCTCGATCGGCCGGCGTCTCGGCTCGCCGTCGATGAGCATCAGCACCGCTGGCTGCTTCGAGACCAGGATCCGCGGTGGCGTGGTGCCGAGCGCGGCCTCGCCGCGGGCCGCGGCGCGCGCCGAGTCCACGGCGGCGGAGAGCCGCTCGGTGGGGATCGTGGGGTGGAGCTTGGCGAGGGCGCTCTCGAGGGCCCCGCGCACCCGCGCTTCGTCGGCGTCGCCGAGGTCGGGCAGGAGCACGCGCGTCACCCCGATCTGGCTCAGCGCCGCGCTACCGCCCTCGGTGCTGACCTTGGCGGTGAACCGCACCGCACCGAAGACCGCGAGGGCCTCGCCGCCGGGGCGGGTCAGCGAGATCGCCGCGCGGCTCACCAGGGTGTCGCCGACCTGCGACTCGACCTGCGGCTCGAACATCCGGATGGTGCCGTCGGGGGTGGGGACGTCGCGCGGCCAGGTGTCCTGCTCGCTCGGGCTCGCGACGGTGGAGGGTTGCGCCGCCTGCGCGGGTGTGGCGCCGGTGAGAAGCAGCCCGAGCACCACGACGCGGGCGACGACCGTGCACAGCGCGACGCCGATCGCCGCGCACAGGGCACCCGTCAGCAGATCTCGTACGGCGCGCTTACGCGGCGCGGCGCCGGGCTCGCCGCCGCGCCGCGCCGTGTTCGCTGAAACCGACCGGGATGACGTCTTCATGGTCCCACTCGCTTCCGGCGGGAGGGGACCGCGGTCCGTCAAGGATGCTGCCGACGCCGCGGGCTCGCCGCCCCGCGAGCGCGAGCAGTGCATGGAGAATGCCGAGCGCCCGCGTGTCCGGGGCGTGGCCTTCCGCCGGGCGCGCGGTGCAAGATCGAAGGAGAGGAGCGAAGCGGATGAGGCGATCGGCGATGCGGGTGGCGGGGTGCGTGGCGGGGCTGCTGGTGGTGTTCGGCGGGGTGGCCGCGTCACCGGCCGCCGCGCAGATGAAGGCCTTCTACGGCGCCGAGGGCTACGGCTCGCTGGCCGCCGGCGGACGCGGCGGCGAGGTCTACCGGGTCACCAACCTGAACGACTCGGGAGCGGGCTCGCTGCGCGACGCGATCGCCACCGCCGGCGCCACGCCCCGCACGATCGTGTTCGCCGTCGGCGGCACCATCCACGCGAGCGACCCGCTGCCCGTGAGCGGCAAGTCCAACCTCACGATCGCCGGCCAGACCGCGCCCGGCGACGGCATCCTGATCCGCGGCGCCGCGCTGCAGATCAAGAACGCCTCGAGCCACGTGATCGTCCGCCACATCCGCGTGCGTTACGGAGACGACACCGGCAGCGAGCGCGACGCCATCGCCGTCTCCGACTCCCACGACGTCATCCTCGACCACGTCTCCGCCTCGTGGGGCAAGGACGAGACGCTCTCGGTGACCGGCGACATCACCAACGTTACCGTGCAGAACTCGATCATCGCCGAGGGCCTCAAGGACACCCACCAGTACGGCAGCCTCGTGAACTCCGAGACCGCGGGCGGCGGTCGCATCACGCTGTGGCGCAACCTCTACCTGAACCAGCTCGGCCGCACGCCGCGCGCGGCGTCGCAGAACGGCCAGCCGATGCTCCTCGAGCTGGTCAACAACG
>CAYMQR010000275.1:0-7050 GCA_964392195.1 uncultured bacterium
GGCGAGCCGATCGCGCTCGCGGTGTTCGACGTCGACCACACGCTGGTGCGCGGCTCCTCGGGCGGCGCCTTCATCGGCTACCTGTGGCGCAACGACGTGTTCTCGAAGGCGCAGAAGAAGCTGGTGGTGCGGGAGATGTTCGCGCACCGCTTCCAGGGCCGCTCGGGACGCCAGCTCGTGGAGCTCGGCGCGCGGGTCTTCGACGGCCTGCCCGAGCCCGAGCTGCGCGAGCACGCGCGCCGCTGCGTGGCCGAGGACGTCCACAAGATCGTCTACCGCGAGGCGCTCGAGGCGATCGAGCGCTGCCGCGCGCGCGGCCTCACCGTGGTGCTCGCGTCGGGCTCGACCGAGCTGGTGATCGAGCCGCTCGCCGAGCTGGTGGGGGCGTCGCTCGGCATCGGCTCGCGGGCGGTGATCCGCCACGGCCGCTTCACCGCCGAGGTCGAGCAGCCGGTGCCCTACCAGCAGGGCAAGGTGACGCGGGTCGAGCAGGCCTTCGCGGACCGCTCCATCGACTGGCCGGCGAGCACCGCCTACACCGACCGCGCGATCGACGTGCCGCTCCTCGAGAGGGTCGGGCGCGGCATCGCGGTCAACCCGCGCGGCAAGCTCGGGCCGCTGGCGCTCGAGCGCGGCTGGCGCGTGGAGCGCTGGAGGCGCGTGGTCGGCGCGCCCGCGAAGGCTGGCGCCCGGTGAGCGTCGGACACGCCGGAAGCCGTTGCGACCGCGGCGAGCGCTGGCATACCATCGCGCTTTGACGCAGCGCCCCCGCGAGGTCCCCATGAGCGAACGAGCGAGCCGAGAAGGGACCGGCATCCACCGCATGGAGCGGACCGGCGACGGCCCCTCGACCGGCCGTGCCGAGCAGCGCACCTCTCCTCGCTACGAGGTGTCGCTGCCGATGCGCTTCACGGTCGACGGCGAGACCTTCCACGAGGGCGTGTGCACCTCGATCAGCGCCGGCGGCCTGTTCGTGCAGGCCGAGCTCCTGCCGTCGATGAAGGCGAGCGTGTGGCTGGACGTGGGGCTCGCGCCCGGCGAGCCGCGGCTGCGCTGCTCCGGCACCGTGGTGAACCTGAACCGCCGCTACGGCGCGGAGGTGATCTACGGCTTCGGCGTGCGCCTCGCCGACCGGCCCGTCGACCTCGATCAGCGCGTCGAGCGGCTGCGCGCCGCGTGCCCGGGGCCGGTGCGCCTCGACGGGCTCGGCTTCCTGGTGTGGCCGCTCTACGGCGGTTCGGACCGCAGCCTCGAGGGCCAGCCGAGCGGCCTCGTGGTGTGGAGCGGCAGCCGCTGGATCGACGGCGGGCCGGCCACCCACGTGGTCGCGGCGGGGCAGAAGGGCGTGGTGCTGGGGCGGCCCTTCGACGATTACCTGCGCGCGGTGCGCGCGGTGGGTCCGCAGGTCCAGGCGGTGCGCGAGGAGACGGTGCCGTTCGGCTACTACGGCAAGTGCCTCACGCCGCAGGAGGGCGTGCCGCGCGCGGCGCTCCTCGACGCGCTCGCCGGCGCCAGCGGCGCGGTGCTGCCGTGGCTGCGCGCGCTGGCGGCCCAGCTGCGGCTGGTCGACGACCTCACCAGCGCGGCGTGGCGCCTCGAGAACGTCGGCGCCGGGCAGCTCGCGGCGCTCGCCGAGGTCGGCCAGATGATCGCGCAGACGCGCGGCGACGTGGCGGCGATCGGCGCGACCGCCGGCGACGAGGACACCGCGGCGTCGGCGCAGCAGGCGGTGCGCGGCCTCGAGGCGCTCGGGCGCTACGTGGAGCGGGTGTCGTGGGCGGCGCGCACGGCGGTGCCGGCGAGCGAGAGCGCGAATGCGTTCGCCGAGTGGAAGGCGGCGCGCCGCACCCAGGCGCTCAGGCTACGCGCCAAGGCGGCCGCCGAGCACGAAGCGATCGCCGCCCCGGGCGTCGAGGTGATTCCGGTGCCGCGCCGCCAGCTGGTGGCGGCGGTGGCGCTGATGGCGGTGATCCTGGGCACGATCGTGGTGCTGGTGGTGCGCATCCAGGCGTTCCAGGCGGCGCACACCGTGGTGCCGTCGGCGGTCCTCGCCAAGGAAGAGCTGCACCGCTACATCCCGCTCGAGAAGGTGGTGGTGATGGGCCGCAAGGTCGTCGGCGTCGTGCCCGAGGACTGGACCAAGCTGCCGCAGCAGGAGCGGGCGCGCGGCTTCGTGGCGCTCTGCGAGGTGCTCGCCGACCGCGGCTACGTCGAGGCCGAGCTCAAGACCGCGGCGAGCATCGAGATCGCCGCCTGGAAGAAGGGCGAGATCCACTTCGCCGAGCGAGAGGAGACCCCGTGACCTGGCTGACCGTGATCGCCGTGCTGGTGTTCGTGTATTCGTTCTACGCGGTGGTGCTCGGCGAGCCGGCGATCAGCCCGTACGAGGACGAGCGCGCCAAGCTGCCCGCCCACCAGTACGCCTACGCGAGCAAGCTCTCCGCCAACTACACCCGCAAGTCGTGGCGGGTGTGGGCCGGCGCCAACGTGGTGCTCGCGGTGTTCCTGCTCGGGCGCCTCGGCGAGCTGCGCGGCTTCTGGGCGTATCTCCTGTTCGTGCTGGTCGCGACGGTGATCGTGCGCGTGGTGTGGGTCGAGCTGCGCAAGCCCTACCTGCCCGACAAGATCGCGGGGGGTTGAGCGATCACCCCGGCCGCGCCCGCCGCCGGCGGCGGCGCACCAGCTCGAAGACCACGAGCGCGTCGTCGACGCGTAGCGCCACCAGCAGCAGCGCGAACGCGGCGCGCGGCACGAGCGCGTAGAGCGTGCCGCGCGCCAGCGTGGGGAGCGCCGCCAGCGGCACTTCCAGCGCGCCGCGCGCGGCGAGCCCCGCGCCGATCGCGCCGCCCACCGCCACCACCATGCGCGCGAAGAAGCCGACGTAGCGGTCCTCGCCCTCGGGGAAGCGCCGCCGCAGCGCGACCATCAGCACGCCCACGTACACGCTGATCGCGATCGACGACGCGCTCGCGAGCCCGACCGCGCCGTAGCGCTCGCGCAGCACCGTGTAGAGCGGGAAGGCGAGCGGCACCAGCGCGGTGCCGAGGACGGTCGGGAACCAGGTGTTGCCGATCGCGTAGAAGCCGCGCGCCACCACGGTGTGCGCCGCCCACGCCCACAGCGAGATCGAGAAGATCGCGAGCGCGAGCCCGATCTCGGCGTGCTGGCCCGGCGTGATGCGCCCGCCGTAGATCACCCGCGCGATCTCCGGCCCCGCGCACGTGAAGGCGACCTGCGCCGCGAGCGCCAGCACCAGCATGCGCCGCACCGCGGTCGCGAGCGTGGTGTACGCCTCGGCGCGCTGCCCCTGGCTCACCAGCCGCGTGAGCGTCGGGTAGGCGGCGACTCCGGTCGCGAGCCCGAACACGCCCATCGGCACCTTGGTCAGCTCCTTGCCGTACTGGAGCGTCGACACCACGCCCGCGCCGATGAGCGCGCCCTGGATCTTGAGGATCCAGTCGTCGACCACCACGATCGACCAGCCGAGCATGATCGGCAGCGAGCGCACCAGGTAGGTGCGCAGGTCGCGGTTGCGGAAGCTCAGGATCGGCCGCCAGCGCAGGTCGGCGCGCAGGCAGCCGACGAGCGGCAGCGCGAACGGCCCGAGGATGCTGCCCACCAGGACGCCCCACGCGAAGCCGTAGGCGCCGATCGCGTGGCCGCCCGCGAGCCCGCCCAGCACGATGCAGGCGTTGTAGACGAGCGGAGCGAGCGCCGGCAGCGCGTGCTCGTCGCGCGCCTGCAGCGTCGCCGAGAGCAGCCCGCCCACGAGGTGGAAGAGCTGCGCGGGCAGCATGATCCGCGTCAGCGCCACCAGCAGCGCGCGCTGCTCGTCCGTGAAGCCGGGCGCCACGTGCGGCACCACGTACGGCACCGCGATCCACAGGATCGGCAGCAGCACCGCGAGCACCGCCACCAGGAAGTTCGCGATGGCGCTGAACGCGTCCCAGCCGGCGTCGGTCTCGCCGCGCGCCAGGTGCTCGCCGAAGATCGGGATGAACACCAGCGACAGCGCGCCGCCCGCGAGCAGGTAGTTCAGGAAGTCGGGGAGCACGAACGCGACGAAGTAGACGTCGGCGTCGCCGCTGGTGCCGAGCACGCGGCCGATCGCCGCGGCGCGGGCGAGCGCGATGACCCGCGAGAGCAGGATCGAGGCGCTCCAGATGAGCGAGGCGATGCCGATGCGGCGCGACATGGAGGGACCGATCGTACACGGTGACCGGGGCCGCAGAAACGCAGCCAGCCGCGAGTGCCTACGGTACGCTCCCGCATGTCCAAGTCGGGTCGGAAATCAACGTCGAAATCGGGTCGCAAGCCGGCGCCCGCGCCAGCCGCGGCACCCGCGCCCGTCCCCGCGCCCGTCCCCGCGCCGGCCGAGCCCACGGCCGGCGGCCCGCTCAAGGTCCTCCTCGTCGCCTCCGAGTGCGGCCCCTACGCGCGCACCGGCGGCCTCGGCGACGTGGTGTCCGCGCTCGCCAAGGAGCTCCACCGCCTCGGTCACGAGGTGCGGGTGGTGATGCCGCTCTATCGCTCGATCGACCGCGCGCGCCACGGGATCGCCTTCGAGCGCACCTCGTGCGTCCACATGGGCTACGGCGAGGAGGCGTGGGTGGGCGTCCACGTGGGCCTCCTCGACGGGCTGGTGCCGGTGTGGTTCGTCGACTACGAGCGGTTCTTCGGCCGCGCCGGCATCTACGACGAGCCGGGCGCCGAATACGGCGACAACGCGTTCCGCTTCGGCCTGCTCTCCAACGCCGCGCTGCAGGCGGCGCTCGACGTGGGCTTCGTGCCCGACGTCGTCCACGTCCACGACTGGCCGAGCGCGCTCTGCGCCTACTACCTGAAGCGCTGGGGCGGCGCGCCGTCGCCGTTCGCGCGCACCGCCTCGGTGCTCACGATCCACAACATCGGCTACCCGGGGCTCTACCACGCGAGCGCCGCCGGCTACCTGCAGATCGACCCCGGCGACTGGCGCTCGGACCGCTTCGAGGACTTCGGCCAGATCAACCTGCTCAAGGGCGGGCTGGTGTTCGCCGATGCGCTCACCACCGTGTCGCCCACGCACGCGCGCGAGCTGCTCACGCCCGAGGGCGGGCGCGGCCTCGCGCCGTTCGTGAACGCCCGCGCCGCGGACCTCTTCGGCATCCTCAACGGCATCGACGAGGACCTGTGGGACCCGGCGCGCGACCGCTACATCCCCGCCCACTTCGACGCCGACCACATGGAGGGGAAGTCGCTCTCCAAGCTCATGCTGCAGCGCTTCTTCGGCCTCGAGCAGCGCGCCGACGTGCCGCTCTTCGGGATCGTCACCCGGCTCGCCTCGCAGAAGGGGATCGACCTCCTGATGCAGGTGATCCCCACCGCGCTCGACCGCATGGCCATGCACTTCGTGGCGCTCGGCAACGGCGACCGCCACGCCGAGGACTTCCTGCGCTGGCTCGAGCGCGTCTATCCCGGCCGCGCCGGCGCGCAGATCGGCTTCTCGAACGAGCTCAGCCACCTCATGGAGGCCGGGCTCGACTTCTTCGTGATGCCGTCCCTCTACGAGCCGTGCGGGCTCAACCAGATGTACTCGATGCGCTACGGCACGCTGCCGATCGTGCGCGCCACCGGCGGGCTCGACGACACCGTCCACAACTACGACCCCGCGACCGGCGCCGGCACCGGCTTCAAGTTCTGGGACACCACGCCGCAGGCGCTCTACGACACGATCGGCTGGGCGAACTCGACGTGGTGGGACCGGCCGCACCACATCGGCTCGCTCAGGCGCAACGCGATGGCGCAGCGCTTCTCGTGGCGCGACGCCGCGCTGCGCTACCAGGACGTCTACGCGCACGCGCTCGCCCGGCGCCGCGGCTCGGGTGGCTGACGAGATCGGACGGCCGGCGTCGCGCCGCGGGCGGGTGCTCGCCGCGGCGCTGGTGTTCGTGGTGGCGCTCGCGGTGTTCCGGGCGACCGCGCGTCCGGGCGCGAGCGGCGACCCGATCCCTGCGCGCCACATCCCGATCAGCCTGCTCACCGAGGGCGACCTCGACCTCGACGAGTTCCCGTCGCTCGTCGGCGCTCCGAACCCGTACTACCTCGCGCGCCACGGCGGCCACGTCTACTCGAGCTTCCCGCCCGCGGGCGGCGTGCTCGCCACGCCGTTCTTCGCGGCGGCGCGCGCGCTCGGCGCGGACGTGGTCCACGACGACGGCGCGCGGCTCGCGGTGGCGGCGTGGACGGCGGCGCTGTGTTGCGCGCTGGCGGTGGCGCTGGTCTTCGCGACCCACGCCAGCCGGCGCGGGATCGGCGGCGGGCTCTTCGTCGCCGCCGCGCTCGGGCTCGGCAGCGGCGTGTGGCCGGTCGCGGCGCAGGACCTGTGGCAACACACGTTCGGGCTGCCGCTGTTCGCCGGCCTGCTCGCGATCCTCGAGACGCGCGGCGATCGCGAGCGGCCCGGCTGGCTCGCGCTGGCGGGAGTGCTCGCCGGCGTCGCCATCGCGGTGCGGCCCACCAACTCGATCGGGGTCGGGGTGCTCGGGCTCTACCTGCTGAGCCGGGGCTGGTGGCGGGGCGCGCTCGCCTTCGGCGCCGCGGCGGCGTGCCTGGTGATGCCGCAGCTCGCCTACAACCTGATCCACTTCGGCCATCCGGCGGGCGCCTACACCGAGGAGGTCACCTACCTCGAGCCGCGGCGGGTGTGGCCGAGCGGGTTTCCGGGGCTCTTCGTGTCGCCGGCGCGCGGGCTCTTCGTGCTGTCGCCGGTGATGCTGCTCGGGTGGCTCGCGTTCCGCCGCCGCGCCGGCGACGAGCGGCCCGGCCTGCGCGTGGCGATGGCGGCGGCGATCGTCGCGCAGGCCGCGTTCTTCGGCAGCTACCGGCTGTGGTGGGGCGGCTGGTGCTTCGGGCCGCGGCACCTGCTCGAGGTGATGCCGTTCGCGGCGAGCCTCGCCGGCCACGGGCTGGAGTCGGTGCGCGGCTCGCGGGTGGCGCGCGCGCTCGCGGGGCTGGCGCTCGGGCTCTCGATCGCGGCGAACGGGCTCGGCGCGCGCTTCGGCACGCAGCAGT
>CAYMQR010000276.1:0-7027 GCA_964392195.1 uncultured bacterium
ACCGGCGGAGATCGAGAACAGGAAGTACGACTGGTCCTTCGTGCGGTCGCGCGCTCGCATCAGCACGGGGCCACCGTCGTCGCCCTGCTCGATGCGCGCGTAGTGACCGGTCACGAGAGCCTCGGCGCCCACCTTACGAGCGGTCTCGAGGAGGTGGCCGAACTTCAGCACCTGGTTACAGAGAACGCACGGGATCGGCGTGCGGCCGGCCACGTACTCGCTCACGAACGGCGCGATGACGCTTCGCGCGAACGGCTCGACGTGGTCGAGGACGTAGTGCGGGATGCCGAGCGCGCGCGCCACCCGCGCGGCGTCGTCCACCTCGGACGGACTGCAGCAGCTCTTCGCCGCGGCCTGCGCGGAAGGCTGCGCCGGGTTCCACAACCTCAACGTCACTCCGATCGCCTCGAATCCCGCTTCGCGCACCAGCAGCGCCGCCGTCGACGAGTCCACCCCGCCACTCATGGCAACCACGACTCTCGGCTTCATCGTTCGTTCGTCAGGCAGCGAGCCGCGAAGACCAGGGACGGGGACCGAGCCCACGCCAGGCGGCGGATTCGAGGAGGCCGAGAGTGTAGCCGGGGAACCGGACGGAGTGATGGGCTGTCCGCAAAGAGCCGGCCTCATTCGAGGGTCGGGTGGTTCTCCTGGCCTTCCGGGCCTGCGGCCGGGTGGCCTGGCCCACCATCGGCGGTCTCGCACCGCTCGAGCCTGGCGAGTCGCTGGCGTAGTTCTCCGATCGCGAGCCACAGCGACTCCGTCGTCGTCGCCTGCGGATCGGGGAGGTCGGAATGGTCCAGGTCGATCGCGTCCCCGTCGGGCCGGTGGATCACCCGACCCGGGACGCCCACGACCGTGCTGTTCGGCGGCACGTCCCGGATCACGACGGATCCGGAACCGATCTTCGAGTCCCGCCCGACCCGGATGCGACCGATGACCGCCGCACCGGCGCCGATCACCACGTTGTCCTCGATCGTGGGATGGCGCTTTTCCTTGCGGGTACTGCTGCCGCCGAGCGTGACCCCCTGCAGGATCGTCACGTCGTCGCCGACCTCGGCCGTCTGACCGATCACCACGCCCAGTCCATGATCGATGAAGAGCCTGCGACCGAGACGCGCGGCGGGGTGGATCTCGATCCCGGTCAGCCAGCGCACCACTTGCGACGTGACCCGCGCCGCCAGGAAGGCATCGGCCATCCACAATCTGCGCGCGATCCGATGTCCCCAGACGGCGTGGAGTCCCGGGTAACACAGCAGCACCTCGACGGCATTCCGGGCCGCCGGATCCCGGGCGAGGATCGCTTGCACGTCGTCCCGCAGCAACGCGATGAATCCCCGGACGCTCACGAGCGCTGACCGGTAGGGCCCGGACGGCGCGTTCGGCTCGGAGCGGCCGCGGGGGTCCCGCAATTCATCGATGACGGCACGATCGACGGTCGACGCCGCGCTCGCGGGCGGAAGGACCCGATCACGGCGGCGAGCCGGTGCCGCTCTTGGTCGCCGCTCGGCGGAGACGCTCCATGAACGAGCCGCCGTCGTTTCCCGGCCGGTCGTCGCTGCCGCTCGCCGGCTCGGGCGTTCCGGAACTGGCGTCGGCGGACGGCGCCACCACGCTCTCGTCGGTGGGCGGAGTGACCTGGATGGCGCGCGACTTCCGGAACAGCTGCGAGCGACGCTTGAGCATGGTCAGCGCCTCGTCCGCGTCCTCGAGCGAGCCTTCGTAGTCGAGCGCCGCCAGCTTCTTCTTGGCACTGGCGTAGCGCTTGTCGACCTCACGGAAGAGCGCCTCTTTGTCGAGCGAAGGGTCCGGGTCCTTCAGCGCGATCTGGGCGAGCGTCTCCACCTCCGTCATCCGCGTACCGATCGCCTTCTGCGCCTGCAGGCGCCGATCGCGAACCTCCAGGGCGGCGTGGTAGGCCTTGTCGGCGAGCCGCTTGGCCTCCTCGTCCCGCCCATCGGCCAACGCGTCGCGGGCCTGGTTCAGAGGCATCCGATAGAGCATCTGGTCGGACCGCGAGGGCTGGAGCGCTTCGGTCTCGACCTCGGCCCGGGCCGCCCGGTCGACGGCCTCCTGCGCAGCGAGCTGCAACGCGGAGTTCGAGCACCCGAGCGCAACCATCCAGCCAACCGCAGCCGCGGTGATGGCGATGGATCGGACCCACGATCCGGTGCGCTCGGCGAACCGCGAAGGCGTGGTCATCACCGCTCCTCCATTCCACCCGTGAAGACGACGCTCGAGCCGAGGCGGGAGGAAAGGTGGGGGCCGAAGCCGGGGAGCCGGTCGACCTCCGCCAGGGTTCCGAGGCCACCGGCGCGGCGTGCCGCGATCAACGCTCGGGCACGCTGCGGGCCGATCCCATCGATCAACCGGAGGTCGTCCGCGGACAGCGATGCGATCGGAAGACGGCGGCCGCGCATCAGCACGACCGCGGCCGGTTCACGTCCATCGATCCGACTCGCTGCATGCAAGGGCGGCAGCCACGTCGAGCGGCCGCCGGCCCCTGCCGGCGGCGGCGCAGCCGTGCCGCCGCCCGCCAGTAGCCCGGCGGCCGCCATCGCGGCCAGCAGCACGGCGAGACCGTTGCGAACCACGGGGCCGGCCTCAGCCGTTCCGTCGGGCGGCACGCTTGCGTCCCTTCTTCCTCGCGTCCACGTACAGCTTGTAGACGAGACTGTCGACGAGCGCCTGCCAGCTCGCCTCGATGATGTTCTCGGAGACTCCCACCGTGCCCCAGCGGTTGTGACCGTCGCCCGACTCGATGAGCACGCGCACCCGGGCCGACGTCCCCGACCGCGCCTTCAGCACACGGACCTTGTAGTCGAGGAGCTGGACCGACTGGAGCTCGGGGTAAAACCTCTCGAGCGCCTTGCGGAGAGCGTTGTCGAGGGCGTTGACCGGCCCGTGGCCCTCCGCGGCGGTGTGCTCCTCCACTCCGTTCACCACGACCCGGATCGTGGCCTCGGAATACGGCTCGCGCCCGGCATCGCGCTTCTCGTCGATCACGCGGAAACCGCGCAGCTCGAACCAGTGCTTCTTGCCGTTCAGCGCCCGATCGACGAGCAGTTCGAACGAACCCTCCGCGCCCTCGAACTGATATCCCTCGTTCTCGAGCTCCTTGAGGTCGTCGACGATCGCCCGCACCTCGGGCTTGCGATCGCTCAGGTCGAGCCCGAACTCCTCGGCCTTGAACAGCACGTTCGACTGCCCGGAGAGGTCGGACACCAGTACCCGCTGGCGATTCCCGACCCGGTCCGGCGACACGTGCTCGTAGGTGCGGGAGTGACGGCGGATGGCGCTGACGTGCATCCCGCCCTTGTGAGCGAAGGCGCTCTCGCCGACGTACGGCTGATGCTTCGACGGCGTCATGTTCGCGAGCTCGGCGACGAACCGTGAGACCTCCTTCAAGGTCTTGAGCTGCGTGTCGCTCACGCAATCGATGGCGCGCTTGATCTTGAGGTTGGGGATGATCGAGCAGAGGTTCGCGTTACCACAGCGCTCGCCGATCCCGTTGATCGTGCCCTGGACCTGACGCGCGCCCTTCTCCACCGCGAGCACGCTGTTGGCGACCGCGCACTCCGCGTCGTTGTGGCAGTGGATCCCGATGAGGCCCCGAGTCCGGGGCACCACGACGTCGAGGATGCGCCCGAGGTCGCTCGGCAGGGTGCCGCCGTTGGTGTCGCACAGGACCAGCCAGTCGGCGCCGCCAGCGACCGCTGCGTCGAGCGTCTTGAGTGCGTATTCGGGATTCTCGCGGTACCCGTCGAAGAAGTGCTCGGCGTCGTACATCACCTCCGGCACCCGCTTCTTGAGGTACGCGATCGACTCCTCGATCATCCGCAGGTTCTCGTCCAGAGACACCCTGAGCGCGTGGTGTACGTGGAAGTCCCAGGTTTTTCCGACGATGGTGACCGATTCCGTCTCGGCGTCGAGCAACGCCTGCAGGTTGAGGTCACGGCGCGCCGTCACGCCCGCGCGCCG
The DNA here is from genome assembly GCA_964392195.1 of uncultured bacterium. Classification (GTDB taxonomy): domain Bacteria; phylum JADJOY01; class JADJOY01; order JADJOY01; family JADJOY01; genus JADJOY01. The sequence continues at coordinate 3,979 of CAYMQR010000276.1, forward strand.
GGTCATGCCGAAGGCCGTGACCCTCGCGTGCTTCAGCGCGAGCTTGCGCGCCTCGGTGAAGAAGGCCATGTCCTTCGGATTCGAGCCGGGCCAGCCTCCCTCGATGCGGTGGATCCCGAGGCCATCGAGCTTCTCCGCGATGAGGAGCTTGTCCTCCAGCGTGAGCGAGACGTCCTCGGCCTGGGTGCCGTCGCGGAGCGTGGTGTCGTAGAGCAGGACTTGCGGTTCGCTCACGGTCGGATCTCCGGCGGCCACCTGCGGCGCATCCGCCTCATGCGCGCGCGCGCTTGCGCGGCGCCGGCTTCTTCTTGCTCTTCGCTGCGCTCGCCTTGCCGGACGGCGCCGTCTTCTTGCCGAGCTCGAACGCCTCGTGCAGCACCCGGACCGCGAGCTCGCTGAACTTGTCCTCGATGACGCAGCTTATCTTGATCTCCGAGGTGGAGATCATCTGCATGTTCACCCCGACGGCGGAGAGCGCCTGGAACATCCGCGCCGCGACGCCCGCGTGCGTCCGCATGCCGACGCCGATCACCGAGACCTTGGCGATCGTCGAGTCGTGATCGACCTGGCGAGCCTGGACCCCCCGCGCCACCTCCTCGATGGCTGGCAGCAGCCGCTTGAGGTCGACCCGCGGCACCGTGAAGGTGAGGTCGGTGAGGCCGTGCTCGCTCACGTTCTGGACGATCATGTCGACCACGACGCCTGCCTCGCTGAGGGGCGCGAAGATCGATGCTGCGATCCCCGGACGGTCTGGCACCCCGCGGAAGGCGATCTTCGCCTGATCGCGCTGGCAGGTCACGGCGGTCACGGTTCGCTGTTCCATCTCGTCCTCCCGGCCATCGACGAGCGTGCCTTCGCCATCCTGGAAGGCGTGCAGCACGCGCACGGAAACGTTGTAGCGCATCGCATACTCGACCGACCTCTCGGCGAGCACCTTGGCGCCGAGGCTCGCCATCTCGAGCATCTCCTCGTGGGTGAGATGCGGGATGCGTCGGGCGTCGGGCACCACGTTGGGGTCGGAGGTGTAGACACCGTCGACGTCGGTGAAGATGTCGCAGTAGTCCGCGCCGAGTGCCGCCGCGAGCGCGACCGCGGTGGTGTCGGAGCCGCCGCGGCCTAGCGTCGTGAGCCTGTTCCCCGCGTCGATGCCCTGGAAGCCGGCGACGATCACGATCTCGCCACGATCGAGCGCCTCGAGGATGGGCTGGCGGTCGATCGACTCGATCCAGGCGCGCCCGTAGCTCGAATTGGTGTGGATCGCGATCTGGTGACCGAGGAAGCTTCGCGCCGGGTGTCCCCGCGCGATGAGCTGCATCGACATCATCGCCGCGCTGGCCTGCTCGCCGGTCGCGATGAGGACGTCGACCTCGGCGAGGTCGGGCACCTCCGCGATGTCGTGCGCGAGCTTCAGCAAGCGGTTGGTCTCCCCCGCCATCGCGCTGACCACGACCACCACCCGGTGCCCGGCCTTCGCCGTGGCCGCGGCCCGCTCCGCCGCACGGCCGATCCGCTCCAGCGTTCCGACGCTGGTTCCACCGAACTTCTGAACGATCAGGGCCATCGCGCCCCCTCCGAAGTAACCACCTGAGATCCCTGCGCCGGGTCGGCGCCCCGGGGCGCGCCAGCCCTCGCCGCGTCCTCGGCCATGCACTCCGCCAGAAGCCGCTCCGCCACCGGCCCGTATGCCTCGAGCTCGATCGCGCGGCGGTGCTCGTCCACGACGGCGACGGTCACCGTGAGGCGCTCCTGCGGGAGCGCGCCCAGCAGCCGGTCGGCCCACTCGACCACCACGATCGCATCCTCCGCGAGCGCATCGTCGATTCCCAGGTCGGCGAGCTCGCCGGCCGACGACAGCCGGTAGAGATCGGCATGCAGCAGAGAAGGCGAGCCCGAGTAGCGGGTCGCGAGCACGAACGTCGGACTGCCACTCCAGCCGCCCTCGGACAGGCCGAGGCCGCGGTGCAGCCCCCGCGTGAAGAGCGTCTTTCCGGCGCCGAGCTGGCCGACCAACGCGATCACGAGCCCGGGCCGCGCGAGGGTTCCGATCTTCCGCCCGAGCTCGAAGGTCTGCTCGGCGGACTCGCTCGACACCGACCGCTTCATGGCGCTTCCACCCACTGGAGGCGCGCGGGCAGCGCGCCTCCCCGCCCGAAGTCCAGATCATCGCGAGCACGGGGCACCTGGTCCGCGACCTCGCTCGCGAGGAGGCCGCTGCGGCCGACCTCACAGGCCGAGCGGTCTCCAGCGGCTCCGTGCAGGTAGACGCCCAGCTCGGCAGCCTGCCCGGCGCGCATGCCCTGTGCGAGGAGCGCGCCCACCATCCCCGTGAGCACATCGCCCATCCCACCGGTCGACATCCCCGGGTTGCCGGTCGAGTTGATCGAGGCCGATCCGTCGGGATGGGCCACCACGGTTCCCGCGCCCTTGAGGACGACGACGCAGCCGTGCTCGCGAGCGAAGCGCCTCGCCACGCCGAGCCGGTCCGCCTGGACGTCGGCCGCGCTCACTCCGACGAGCTGCGCCATCTCGCCTGGATGTGGGGTCAGCACCCGCGGCGCCTCCGCCGCGAGCAGGCTCGACGGATCGTCGGCGACCGCGCTCAGCGCATCCGCATCGACGACCATGGGCAGCGGGAGCTCTCGGACGAGCCGGCGTACCAGCGCGCGGGTCTCGTCGGCACGCCCGAGACCCGGCCCGACCGCGACCGCCTGCTTCGTCGAGGCCAGGCGGCCGATCTCCTCGAACGCCGTCTCGGTCAGGAAACCGCGGCCGGTGTCGGGCAGCGCCGCGTTCATCACTTCCGGCGCGCGCTTCTCTGGCGGTGGCGCGGCGCCTGCGGGCACGCCGAGCGTCACCAGGCCGACGCCGGTGCGTAGTGCCGCGATGGCCGCGAGCGTCGCGGCACCCGTGAGGCCCCTGGAGCCCGCGACCACCAGCAGGTGGCCGAACGTACCCTTGTGGGACTGGCGCGGTCGGAACGGTACCAGGCGCGCCGCCTCGGAGCCGGTGAGCCACCTCACCTGGGGCCGCGCGTCCTCGAGCAGCGTCG
>CAYMQR010000277.1:0-7015 GCA_964392195.1 uncultured bacterium
CGAGGGCGGCGTCGCCGCGGGGACTCGCCGCATCGAGGCGCGCTCCGGCGAGGGCGCGCTCGAGCACCTCGCGACGATCGAGCGCCGCCTCGAGGAGGCCGCGCAGGCGCTGCGGGTGTCGCCGGAGGTGCTCTCGGAGCGGATCGACAGGCTGCTCGCCGAGCGGCGTCAGCTGGAGCGCGACCTCGAGAAGCTGCGCGACCAGCTCCGCAACGAACGCATGAAGTCGGGCGGCGCCGAGCCGAAGGACGTCGCCGGAGTCCCGCTGCTCGTCGTGCACGAGGCGGACGGCGATCCGGCCGCGCTGCGCGCGGCCTCCGACCGTTACGTCGAGAAGTTCCCGGGGGCCGTCGTGGTGCTCGGCGGTCCGGCCGGCGACCGCGCTTCGGTGCTGGTGCGGGTGCCCGAGGCGCTCACCAAGAAGCTCGCGGCGGGCAAGCTCGTCGGCCGGCTCGCGGACCTCGTCGGCGGCAAGGGCGGCGGCAAGCCCGCCATCGCGCAGGGCGGCGGGCCGAACCTGGCGAGTCTCGAGCGAGCGCTGGAGAGCGCGCCCCAGATCGTCACCGAGATGGTGGCGTGAGCGGGGCTGCGGCGACGGGGCGCGCTCGCGCCGTCGCCGAGTCTCAGAAGTTCGGGCCGAGGAAGCTCTCGGCGTCGTCGGTGTCTTCGGGGTTCGGCGCCGCGGCTTCGCCCTGCTCGGCGGCCTGCTTGAGCTCGGCGATCTCGGCCTGCAGCACGGCGACGTTCTGCGCCTCGGGAGAGCCGGGGAACTCCTTGGTGAGGCGCTCGACGGCCCGGTTCGCTTCGTCCCATTCGTGGCGGTGGGCGTGGGCCCGGGCACTGAGCTCGAGCGCCGCCGGCTCGACGCCGGTTCCCGGGAACCGAACGAGCAGCTCGTCGAGGCGGCCGATCGCGGCGCGATAGTCCTCGACGCGCACGTAGAACCTGGCGATGTAGAGCTCGTGATCGGCGACGCGGCGCACGCACTCGGCGAGGCGCCTGTCCACCAGCACCCGCAGCGGGTGGGTGGGGAACCGCTGCGCGAAGAGCCGGAAGCGATCGATCGCCACTCGCGCCGCGGTCTGGTCCCGGTCCATGGTGTCCATGTCCGTGTACCGGCACATCGCCTCGTAGTAGAGCGCCCAGGGCACCAGTTCGTGGGCCGGGTGCTGGCGGCGGAACTCGGCGAAGCTCGACTCCGCCTCGATGCGCTTGTCGCCGAAGTACTGGGCGAGCGCGATGCGGAACTCCGCCTCGACGGCGCGTGCGCTGTACGGATGCTCGGCGAGAACGCGGCTGAACGCGGTGACCGCCTCGCCGTAATCGCCATCCTCCATGAGCGCCACGCCGCGGGAGTATTTCTCCTCGGCGGTGCGCAGCACCGGGCTGGGGCTGAAGAACTCGCCGATCGAGTGGAAGAAGCCGCCCTCGTCCTCGGGCTCGCTCGCGCTCGGGCGCGCGGTCTCGGCACCCTGCGCGCGGGTCAGCACGGGCGCGAGCGTGAGCGCGCCGACCACGCTCACCGCGCAGCCGAACCGCAGCCAGGCAACACCGTTGCGCTTCAAGGCCGGAACCGATCTTGGGCAGGAATTCTCGCGCGCGGGAGACGGCGAGCCGCGCGAAAGTAGCCCGCGTCCCAGGGGGTGTCAAACCGCGCCGCGCCGGCCGGGGTGCTCTCGCCGAGCGGCGAAGTGAGCGGCGTGAGCGAGGTTTTCCGCGCCGCCGCCTGCCTTGACAGCCCCTAGGCGAATGCGTAGTTTCCGGCGCCGCTCGCGTAGGGCCCAGCGAGGTCCGCGAACGAATTTTTCGAAGTTGCCCTTCGTCTCAACGCGCGGTGCGGTCCCAACCCATCGGGCGAGCCACCGACGCATGGCCAGGGTCGGAACGTTCCCGTCCTCGCCGCTCGAGAGCGAGCCCGCTCGACGCGGCCCTCAGGTGAGACCACATGATTGAGGTCGACAACCTCGTCAAGAAGTACGGTGACCTCTTTGCGCTGAGAGGGGTCTCCTTCCGGATCGGTGCGGGCGAGGTGGTGGGTTTCCTGGGGCCCAACGGGGCGGGGAAGACCACCACGATGCGCATCGTCACCAGCTTCATCCCCGCGACCAGCGGTACGGTGCGGGTGGGCGGGCACGACGTCCTCGAGGACTCGATCGAGGCGCGGCGCCAGATCGGCTACCTGCCCGAGACCCCGCCGCTCTACAACGACCTGACCGTCGAGTCCTACCTCTCGTTCGTCGCCAAGATCAAGGGTGTCGCGGGCGGCGCGCGCCGTGGTCGGATCGACTACGCCACCGAGTCGTGTGGCCTGTCCGCGGTCCGCCGGCGTGTGATCGGCACGCTCTCGAAGGGCTATCGGCAGCGCGTCGGGATCGCGCAGGCGCTGGTGCACGATCCCAAGGTGCTGATCCTCGACGAGCCCACGGTCGGCCTCGACCCGCACCAGATCATCGAGATCCGCAACCTGATCGCGTCGCTCGCGGGCGAGCGCACCATCGTCCTGTCGACGCACATCCTCCCGGAGGTCGCGCAGCTCTGCAAGCGCGTCATCATCGTCAACGAGGGCCGGATCGTGGCCGACACGCCGATCGAGAAGATCCCCGACGGCACGAGCCTCGAGGAGTACTTCATCAAGACGACCTCGGTCGACGCCGCGTAGCGCGTGGCCGGGGACTGACCCGGGACGGGGTGCCGTCCTAACGCAGTACCGCTCTCGGAGCCTTCTCATGCGGAACGTGCTGGCGATCGTCGAAAAGGAGCTCAGGACGTATTTCGTCTCTCCGGTCGCATACGTCGTGATGACGTGCTTCCTGCTCCTGGCCGGCTGGTTCTTCTTCAACCTGCTCACGCAGCTCCAGCAGTACATCCAGATGGCGCAGAGCTTCCAGCGCTTCGACATGCTCGAGCAGCTCAGCATCTCGAACGCCGTGGTGGCGCCGCTGGTCGGCAACCTCGCGATCATCCTGATGTTCATCGTCCCGGTCGTGACCATGCGCGCGCTCGCCGAGGAGAAGAAGCTGCGCACCGACGAGCTCCTGCTCACGAGCCCGCTCACGATGGGCGAGATCATCGCGGGTAAGTTCCTCGGCTCGTGGGTCTTCATGCTGCTGGGGATCGCCGGCACCCTCCTGTACCCGTACATCCTCTTCCACTACTCCAACCCCGACCCCGGCCCGATCGTCGGCGGCTACCTCGCGATCTTCCTGATCATGACCACGTTCGTGGCCACGGGCCTGTTCGCGTCCAGCCTCACCGATTCCCAGCCGGTGGCGGCGGTGGTGGCCATCGTCATCAATCTCGGCCTCTTCATCATCGGGTGGCCGGCACAGACGGTGTCCGGGATCCTCGGCAAGGTCCTCGAGAACGTCTCGCTTCAGTCGCACTTCGAGTCCCTGGCGAAGGGCGTGATCGAGACCAAGGACCTCGTCTACTTCGTGACCGTGGTCGCGGTCTTCGTGTTCCTCGCGAAGCGCAGCCTCGAGTCGACGCGGTATCGGTGAGCGCCATGAACCCGAACGAATCCCGAAAGCTCGCCCGGGTGGCCGGGCTGTGCTCGCTGGTGCTGCTGGTGTTCGGCATCGTGCCCGTGGTGTTCGGGCTGCCGATCAGCCTGGAGCGGGCACCGCTGCTCGCGCTCTTCATCGTGGCCAATCTCGTGGGCGGCATCCTGCTGCTCGGAGCCTCGGTGGTGTGGAACCTCGAGGGGCTGCGCTCGCTGCTCACGGCGCGCTCGAGCCGCATGGCCTCCAACGCCGCGCTCTACTCGGGAGCGGTGGTCGGCATCCTGGTGCTGATCAACGTCCTGGCGATCCGCCACAGCCACAAGTGGGACCTCACCGAGGCCAAGCAGTTCACCCTCGCTGCACAGAGCGAGAAGGTCCTCGATGGCCTCACCAAGGACGTCACGCTGCGGGCCTTCTGGCGCAAGGCGGAGCAGGAGCAGGTGAAGGACCTGCTCACCAACTACCAGCGCGCCTCGAGCAAGGTGAAGGTCGAGTTCATCGACCCCGTCGAGGACCCGGCCTCCGCCAAGCAGTTCGAGATCGGCCAGGAGCGCACCCTCCACGTCCAGTCGGGCGACGACCAGGTGCGGATCACCGAGCCCAGCGAAGAGAAGGTCACCAACGCCATCATCAAGGTGAGCGGTGGCGAGGCGAAGGCCGTCTACTTCCTCAAGGGTCACGGCGAGCCCGAGCTCGAGGACATCGCGTCGCCTCGGGGTTACGGCTTCTTCAAGAAGGCGCTCGAGGACGAGCACTACAAGGTCAGCGATCTGCTGCTCATGACCAAGGGCGAGGTGCCCTCCGACGCCGCGCTGGTGGTGGCCGCGCCCAGCCGGCCCCTCATCGACGTCGAGATCCAGGCGCTCGAGAAGTACCTCGACCGCGGCGGTCGGCTGCTCGCGCTCCTCGAGCCGACCTGGGACACCAACGAGCACAAGCTCGTCGAGACCGGGCTCGAGGGGCTCCTCAGGAAGCGCGGGATCGCGGTCAACGACAACCTCGTCCTCGACCTCGAGCTGCAGCTCTTCGCGGGGGCGAAGATCGGCGTGGCGCCAGGCGCCGAGAGCTACGGCACGCACCCGATCACCGAGAACATGAAGGAGGTCACCTTCTACGGTGACTTCGTTCGCGAGGTCCGTCCCAACCCGGACACGCCGGGGGCCACGGTTACGACCCTGGTCCGCACCAGCAGCAACTCTTGGGCGGAGCCGGACGTCGCGGGCGTGTTCGACCGCCACCAGGCCAGCCGCGAGAAGGACGACCTGACCGGCCCGATCTCGATCGCCACCGCGTACGAACGCAAGACGCCAGGCGAGGCCACCACGGACGGCTCGGACGGCGAGAAGAAGGACGGTGAGGCGGCGCAGGGCGACGAAGGCAAGGGGAAGGACGTGATCACCCGGATCGTCGCGTTCGGCGACGAGGACTGGGTCGACAACGGCCAGATCACCCGCTTCGCCCCCAATCAGGACCTGGCGCTCAATGCCGTGGGCTGGCTCGTCGACCGCGGCGACCTGATCTCGATCCGTCCGAAGAAGTCGAAGGTCGCCCAGCTCGCGCTCACGCCAGCGCAGACCCAGGCGATCTTCGTCGCGTCCGTCTTCCTCATTCCCGAGCTTCTGCTGCTGGCCGGTCTCGCCGTGTGGCAGAACCGCAAGTGGGCCGCGTGAAAGCACGGCAGTCGATCTTCATGGCGGTGATGTTCGCCGCCCTCCTCGGCGGGGTCTGGTACTTCGAGCTGCGCGACGGCGCCGCGCCGGCCAAGCCCAAGGGTGAGCCGGGCAAGCCCGCGGAGCCCGAAGAGCAGGCGGTCTTCGACGACGTCGACTGGGACAAGCTCGCTCGCATCGAGCTCACCAGCCCCGCGCAGCTCGGCACGATCGTGCTGGCGCGGGACGTGGCGTCGGGCGACGACAAGACGTGGCGGCTGATCGCGCCGCTCGCCACCGACGCCGACTCGAGCGCCGTCGACACCCTCGTCGGCACGATCAAGAACCTCAAGGCCGAGACCGTCACGTCGGACCCGGCGAAGAGCGTGGCGCCCTTCGGGCTCGCGTCGCCGGCCACGCAGGTGAAGCTGGTCTTCGAGGTGGGCGCCAAGGCGAAGACCGAGCGCACGCTGCTGGCGGGCGACAAGGCCCCGGTCGGCTACAAGGCGTACTTCAAGCGCGGCGATCGGCCCGACATCCTCCTCGCCGGCGCCTACACCAAGACCGCGCTCGAGAAGAAGGTGTTCGATCTCCGCAACAAGTCCATCGTCACGGCCGAGAAGGCCGACGTCACGGGCCTCGAGCTCGCGACGCCGGCGGGCGAGGTGACGCTGGCGCAGGCTGGCGGCACCTGGCGGCTCACGGCGCCGATCCAGACGCGCGCGATGGGCGGCGAGGTCGAGAAGCTGGTGAGCTCGCTCACGAGCCTACGCGCCGTCGACGTGGCCAGCGAGGATGGCGCCGATCCCGCGTCGTTCGGGCTGGATCAGCCTTCGATGCGCGCCACCCTCGTCACCGGTGAGGGCGACAAGGCGGTCCGCCACGAGCTCCTGTTCGGCCGGATCGACGAAGGTCAGAAGCGCATCTTCGTGCGCGACGCGTCGCGGGCGCCGGTGTTCGTCGTCTCCAGCTACTCGGTCGACGGCCTCAAGAAGTCGGCGGGCGACCTGCGCGACAAGAAGGTGCTCGCCTTCGAGAAGGACGCGGTGCGCAAGATCGAGCTCCACGCCGCCGCCGGCGACATCCGCCTCGCCCGCACCGGCGGGTCGGCGGCCGAGGACGCTGCGAAGGGCTCCAAGGCCGACGCCGGACGCTGGGTCATCGAGGCACCCACGCCGGGCGACGCCGACCAGGCCAACGTCAACCAGATGTTGATCACCCTCGCGGGCCTCGAGGCCAAGGCGTTCCTCGAGAGTGACCAGCGGCCCTTGCCGACCGACTCCGGACTGCAGGAGCCCGAGATGAGGATCCGGCTCGTGGGCGAGGGCGACGCCGAGCTCGGCGCGCTGGAGGTGGGCGGTGAGGTGCCGGGGAGTGGTGGGCCCGCCACCGAGGGCGCCCCGGCCACGCCTCCCGATCGGTTCTTGAGGGCGGCCGGGTTCGACACCGTCTACGTCGTCCCGGGCCGGTTCCTCGACGACGTACCCAGGCGCGCCGACGACCTCACCAAGAAGAAGGCCGACGAGAGCAGCGCCGCCGCGGCGGCCCCCCCGGCCGAGGCGAAACCCGCGCCGCCGGCTCCCGCCGCCGCCCCCTGAGGTCCACCCGCGGCGCGCCCCACGCCGCGGCGAGCTCGCTCGAAGTTCTCGAACTCATTCCAAAATCGTTTTGGCTCGGATCTTGACAGGGGTCCGGTCGTGATTAGGTTACGCGCGCGTTGGAACTGCGCCGGTGCGTTCGTGAACGCATCCGAGCGCTGATCCGAGCGGCTCGACCGCTCGCGGAGACGGACCATGGGAAAGATCATCGGAATCGACCTCGGTACGACCAACAGCGTCGTCGCCGTGATGGAAGGTGGCGATC
>CAYMQR010000278.1:0-6973 GCA_964392195.1 uncultured bacterium
CTTCGTCGCCGACCCCAGGGTAGGGTTGGGGCGGCCGACGAAGCGGCCGCCCTCCAGGCGATCCGCCTTCAGTCGGCGGCGGTCAGGAAGCCGTGGTAGCGGCCCATCCAGTAGGCGTGGAGGTAGTCCTCGCCGGCGTACTCGAACGCGGGGTCGTCGCCGCCGCACTCCAGCGTCCACGGGCTCGCCTGCCAGTAGTCGCCCGCCACGCAGCGCTGGCTCATGGGGTACGGGTCCTTCGAGCGCGGGTCGATGTCGATCACGTCGCCGAGCCCGAGCGCCGTCAGCAGCGGCCCCGCGATCACCGACAGCGGGTCCTTCTCCATCGGCGGGTGGTACGGGTGGATGCGGCGCTTGGGCGCGTCGGGGAACTCGACGAGCGAGCTGCGCGCGTCGGCGAGCAGCGCCTCGGGCCGCTCGCCGGTCTCGACCATCCACACGTAGTCGAAGAACACCTGGTGGGTGTTCGCGACCGGCGGGTACTGCTGCTCGCTCATCGTCTTCACGTGGCCGGCGCGGCGCTCCGCGTCGGTCTCGAGCCGCACCAGGTTGTAGGACGCCAGGTAGCCGAGGCTGATGCCGTAGTACTCGGTGTAGGTGTTGGGCCAGGTGATGGTGGAGATCGGCTCGAGCGCGGTCAGGAAGTCGGCGGATTTCTCGAAGAGCGCCGCGATCGCCGCGTCGCCGGTCGCGTCGCGCGCCGCGATCGTGAACATGAGCTGCTGCAGCGGCAGCACGCCCGGTCCCGCGGTGGTGTCGACGCCGTCGACGTCGACGATCCGCCAGCGGTCGTCGTCGAGGCGCGCGATCACCTCGCGCATGTCCTGCTCGATCACCGCGTTGGTGGCGGGATCGCCGACCAGGTCGTGGACCAGGCTGAGCCCGTAGAACCAGCCGGTGTATTGATCGCGGCTGGTGTTGCCGAGCCAGAAGTGGCCCGCGTACGGGCCGTCGGTGACGACGTGGCAGTTCTCGTCGGTGCACGGCTGCGCGTACGCCCACAGCGCCGGCTCGTCGATCGAGCCCACGAAGCGCCCCACGAAGCCGCGCTTGCCGGTCGCGGCGTAGTGGTGGTGCAGCGCGCTCGCGGCGCGCAGCGCGTTGGCGCGCGCCTCCGCCTCGCCGGTGACGGCGAAGCGGAACGCCTGGCTCGCCGCGTACTGGCCGGTCCAGAACGTGGAGTCGCCGAGGTCGTCGTAGAGCACGACCTCGGTGGAGTCGGGAGCGGCAAAGCGGGTCTCGACGCGGCTGCCGAACTCGGCGGTCTGGTGCCAGGCGACGTGGTTGGCGTCGTACCCCGCCGCCTTCGCGGCGAGCGGGCCTGGCGTGACCGGCGCGGGTGCACCCCCGCCGGAGTCACCACCGCAGCCCCACGACAGGGCCGCGAGGGTGATCCAGGCGAAGGGTTTCACGGAGTCGCGCGATGGACTACGGCTTCTGGATCGAGAACGCGTGCTGGTGGCCGTCCGAGACGGTGCTCGTGACGGTCAGCACGGCGCCCTCGTCGATCGCCGTGAGCTGCGCCTTCGTCAGCACCAACACGTGGAAGTGCCCGTTGGTGGCGGTGCTCTGGTAGCTGGTGCCGTTCGACGGCGGCGAGCTCAGGTCGTCGAGCACCACGAAGATCGCGTGGGTGTGGCCGCTCGCCAGGCTCGACGTGACGGTGAATCCGTCGTCGTCGCTGGTCGAGTCGGTGCTGCCGCAGCCGGTGAAGGCGAGGCCGGCCGACGCCACCAGCACCAGCCGGCCGATCGAGGTCAGGAACTCGCGTCGTTCGAGGACTTCGGGCTCGCTTCGCGACATGTGGGACGTCTCCTCGAGAGGTTTCCCCGACCCCTTCGATCTTGGTCTTCTCTTCAGCCGTGCGCGTTCACGCTCTGCGGCTCGATCTTGTAGGTGACGCGCACCTCGCCGGGCTGGCGGAACGGGTACTTGTCGGCGTTCAGGTACTTCTTGGCGAGCTTGTCGATGACGTCGTCGGCGCCCACCTCGGTGATGTCGACGATCTTCCCGCGAACCTGCAGGTAGCGGTAGGGGTTGTCGGGGTCGAGGATCTCGATCGCCACGCGCCCGTCGCGCTGCAGGTTCTTGTCCTTCCAGCGCCCGCGCGCGGTGTTGAACACCACGTGGGTGCCGTCGAAGTCCACCCACACCGGGTTCACCTGCGGGCTGCCGTCGGGCATCAGCGTGGCGAGGTGGGCGAAGGCCTTCTTCTCGAACAGGTCGCGGTGGCTTGCGGGGATCTCGGTGGCCATGGGAGCAGTCTCCTCGGGGGCTGTCAAAACTCGTCTTTGAGCTTGCGGACGGCGGCGAACACCGACACCGGGTCGGTCTTCTGCGCCGGGTTCTTCGACTGGAGCGTGGCGATGAGCTCGGGCGAGGTCACGCGCAGGAACGGGTTGAACGTCTTCTCCTCGCCGATCGAGCTCGGGATCGTGGGCTGGCCGGCGGCGCGCTGCTCGCGGGCGCGCGCGAGGCGCGCCGCGATGGCGGCGTTGGTGGGCTCGAGGGTCGCCGCGAACTCGAGGTTCCTGACCGTGTACTCGTGGCCGCACCACACCCGCGTGTCGTCGGAGAGCGCGCCGATGGTGGCGTTCAGGCTCTCGTACATCTCCTCGGGCGTGCCCTCGAAGATCCGCCCGCAGCCCGCCACGAACAGCACGTCGCCCGAGAACAGCTCCTTGCCGAACAGGTAGCCGACGTGGCCGTCGGTGTGGCCGGGCAGGCGCAGCACCTTCGCGGTGAAGCCGTTCACGTCCACCATCTGGCCCGGCTCGAGCGCGACCGCGAGCCCGGGGATCTTGTCGCCCTCGATCGCCGAGGCCTGCACCGGCGCGCCCGTCGCGTCGCCGAGCTCCTCGTTGGCGCCGCAGTGGTCGAAGTGGTGGTGGGTGTTGAAGATGGTGTTGATCGACGCGCCGATCTTCTCGGCCGCGGCGAGCAGCGGCCCCGCCTCGGCGGGATCGATCGCGATCGCGTCGCCGGTGGCCTCGTTCACCACCAGGTACGCGTAGTTGTCGGAGAGCTGCGGGACCGGGATGACCTTGGGCGCGGGCGTCGTCGGCATGGCCCGGGGAAGGTAACGCGTTTCCTCCCCGCCGGGGACGACTCAGCCCGTCATTCGGCGGCTCGCCACCACTTGATGGGGTGGACCTCGTACCACTCGTGGCTGCCGTCGTACTTCACCGTGCCGATCGCCACCATGTCCACGCCCGGCGGCGGATCCTCGATCTTCCCGCTCGGGTTCGCCGGATCGCGGTAGGGAGGGGCCACCTCGGTCGCGTGACCCACCAGCGCCACGGGCGGGCTACCCACCGGGTAGGCGTTCGGGTTGGCGAGCGCGGTCTGGACGTGGACGTCGTTGTCGCCCGGGTTGAACACCGGGAAATGGACGGTGGCGCGGAGGCAGACCTCCTTGCCTTCCTTGAAGCGCCCCGAGTGCACGTCGTCGGTCGTGACCGTTCGCGGGCACAGGTCGGCGATCGAGTCGCCCGGGTTCACGACCCTGCACAGGCGGCGTCCCGTGTCGCGGCTCACCGAGTAGTGGATGCCGTAGATCCCGCTGTCGACGATCGCGTACGCGGGGTCGCAGAGCTGGCCGGCCGGGCAGTCCGCGTCGGTCGAGCACGCGCCGTTCACGCCACGGGGATCGCCGCCCCAGCCGATCGCGCTGAAGGTGGAGCACGTCAGGCTGGTCCGGCTGCAGATCAGGTCGTCGCGGCACTCGGTGTCTTGAGTGCAGCTCGCGCCGACGTCTGCGAGCGCCGGACGGGGGCTCGTCACCGTGGTGAGCTGCGTCACGGGCGCGATCACGAAGCGCTCCTCGCCGCCGAACGTCTCCTTGGCCACGGTGCCCGTGACCTCCACGACGTCGCCGGGGTAGGGGATCGGCACGCGCTGCGTCACCCATTGCTCCTGCGTGAGCTTTGCGCCCACTCCCCAGGCCTGCTGGCCGACGGTCAGTCCTGCGGTCTGGGTGATCTCGAACAGGGCGTAGCGATCCGGGCCGGGCTGGTACTGGATCGTCTCGCTCTCACCCGCGACGGTGCCGACGCTCTTGTACGACGCACCCTTGATGGTGCCGCGGAGGGTGATGGGGGTTCCGACCGGCACCAGGCCGGTGACCACCTGATCGGGGACGAAGTACGCCGGGAAGGTGACCTGGAAGTCCGAGGTGTCGGTGTGAGCACCCTTGGACGACTGGACGCTGGTCACGATCGTGTGCGGTCCCTCGCCGAGCGAGACCGTGCCCTGCGCCGTCGTCGCGGCCCCCACGTTGGTCTTGGTGAAGGCGCTCGTGACGTCGCTGCCGTCGACGGTCACGCTCAGCGTGGTCTCGTCGGCGTTCACGATCGCGATCGTGATCGGCACCACCGGCGTCGCGACGACGCTCGCCGGCGCAGGGCTCGCGACGTCGATCGAGCTCGGCGAGAGCGTGCACGTCTCCTGGCCCATGAGCGCGGGCGCCAGCGCGGCGAGCAGCAGCGGCAGCGCCACGAGCGGCTTGGTGCGGTTCGGGGTCATGAGCGCTCCTCGTCCTTCTCTTCGCGGCCGCTGGCCCATTCGCGGAGCTCCTCGATCGCGTCGGGGCCGAAGCCGCCCGCCACCCACAGCGCGCCGTCGCGCGCCCACGGCCCGAGCGCCTTCTCGGTGATGCGCCGGAACTTCGGTTGCTCGTCCGGTGAGCGGAAGCGGTTCGTCCAGCGCCCGGCGGACTCGAGCAGCGCTGTGACCTCGGCCGGGTATCGCCGGAACGCCTCCTGGTGGATCGCGAGGCGGCGCTCGACGGGCAGGGCGGCGTGTGGCGCCGCGAGCGCCCGGGCCTCGCCGAGAACCGGCTCGAGGCTCGCGGCGAAGCGTGCGGCGCAGGCGTCCACGTCGCCGGTCGCCAGCGCCGGGTCTCGCAGCGCCGTCAGCAGCGACCCGTAGAAGGAACCGACCGTCTCGATCATGCGCTGCTCGGTGGCGCTGAACTCGGTGGCCGGCGCGGCGCGCAGCACCGGCCGCGTCGCCGGGACCGCGCCCGTGGCGTCCACGCCGGATGGCGTGCCGGAGCGGCAGGAGAGAGTCGCCAGGCCCGCGAGACACAACGCGGCGCTGCGGTGCGCGATTCGACGATCCATGGGCAGCAGGCCCCCTCCTTCGAGTCTGCGCGCGCGGAAGGCGCGGCCGCAACCCGTCGAGTAGACTTCGCCCGCATGAAGCCCGAGCACTGGCTGCTTCCCGAGAAGCCGTACGCGACGTACCAGCAGTACCTCGCCGAGAATCGCCCCAGCGCGGTGGCCACGGCGCTCTCCCGCGAGCCCGCGGACATCGTCGCCGAGCTCGGCCGCTCGGGGCTGCGCGGGCGCGGCGGCTCGGGCTCGCCGACGGCGCTCAAGTGGCGCGCGGTGGCGGGCCACCCGGCGTCGACGCGGGTGGTGGTGATGAACGCGGCCGAGACCGAGCCGGGCTCGTTCAAGGACCGCTACCTGATCCGCTACAACCCGTACGCGGCGCTCGAGGGGCTGCGCATCGCGGCGCACGTGGTGGGCGCGCGCGATCTCTACGTGGCGACCCGCGCGCGCTACCGCGGCGAGCTCGAACGGCTGCGCGACGCGATCCGCGAGCTCACCGCCGACGGCGTTTTCGACGGCGTGCGCGTGACGGTGGTGGAGGGCCCCGCCGAGTACCTGTTCGGCGAGGAGAAGGCGCTCCTCAACTTCATCGAGGAGGGGCAGCCGCTGCCGCGCGAGGCGCACCAGACGCCGGTCGAGCGCGGGCTCTTCGCGAGCGCCGCGTCGCCCAACCCGGCGCTGGTCTCGAACGTCGAGACGCTGGCGCGGGTGTCGACGATCGTGCGCGGCGGCGCCGAGTCGTTCCGCGCCCTCGGCACCGCGGACACGCCCGGCACCGTGCTCTTCACGGTGAGCGGCGACGTGGTGAGGCCGGGTGTCTACGAGCTCGAGGCCGGGACCTCGCTCAAGCACCTGCTCTACGAGGTGGCGGGCGGGCCGCGCGCGTGGCGGCGGCTCAAGGTGGTGCTCGCGGGGCTCTCGGGCGGCGCGATCACCCCCGATCGCTTCGACACGCCGGCCGACTTCGGGTCGATGGCGCTGATCGGCTCGGCGCTCGGCGCGGGCGGGTTCGTGGCCTACGACGACACCCGCAACGTGCCGCGCATCGCGTCGGCGCTGGCGCGGTTCTTCTACGTCGAGTCGTGCAACCAGTGCCCGTCGTGCAAGCAGGGCTTCCGGCTCGCGTCGAGCGCCATCGACGAGCTCTTCGATGCCACCAAGGCGACCGCCGACGATCCCGAGCGCGCGCTTTACGGCGCGCGCTCGGCACCCCAGGGACATCGCTGCTACCTGCCGGTGCAGGGCGCCACGGTGGTGCCGAGCCTGATCTCGCGCTTCCGCGGCGAGTTCGAGGCGCGCTACCGCGAGCCGATGGCGCCCACCGAGGCGGTGGCGGTGCCGCTCTACGTCGACTTCGTCGAGGCGACGCGCACCTTCGTGATCGACGACTCGTTCTCGCGCAAGCGCCCCGACTGGACCTACGCGGAGCCGGTGCCGCGCGAGCGCGGCGGTGTCGAGGCGAGGCCGGAGTCGCTCTCGGACGCCCTCGGCGTGCGCGTCGCGCCCGATCTCGCCGAGGCGCTGCGCAAGCAAGCCGAGCGCGAAGGCCTCGACCTCGACCGGTTGGTGGACCGCCTGCTGCGCGAGCGGGTGTAGGGGGCGAACGACCGGCCTGAAGGCCGGCGCGCCAGGAGGCGCGCCCTCCGAGTCTCGTGGGCCCACGTTCGGAGGGACCGCCTCCTGGCGGTCCGCCATCGCGCCGAGCGGCCGCCCGCCGGGCCTCTACCTCCGTATTGCGCGCGCGGGGGGATCGTAGGTGCCGTTCGCGTCGACGTCGGCGAAGAGCGGGTTGGTGAGGGCGAGGGCGGTGACGCCGCCGCGCGCCGGGTTGGTGACCAGGTCCTCGGGCGCCTGGC
>CAYMQR010000279.1:0-6931 GCA_964392195.1 uncultured bacterium
GCAAGACGCTGCTGGCGCGTGCCATCGCCGGCGAGGCGGGTGTGCCGTTCTTCTCGATCAGCGGCTCGGATTTCGTGGAGATGTTCGTCGGCGTCGGCGCCTCGCGTGTCCGCGACCTCTTCGTGCAGGGCAAGAAGAACGCCCCGTGCATCATCTTCATCGACGAGATCGACGCTGTGGGGCGCCACCGTGGCGCCGGGCTGGGCGGTGGTCACGACGAGCGCGAGCAGACGTTGAACCAGCTCCTCGTCGAGATGGACGGTTTCGAGTCGAACGAGGGCGTGATACTGATCGCGGCTTCCAACCGTCCAGACGTCCTCGATCCCGCGTTGCTGCGTCCCGGACGCTTCGATCGCCGCGTCGTGGTTCCGCGGCCGGACGTGCGGGGGCGGCTGGCCATCCTCAAGGTGCACACCCGCAGCATCCCGCTCGCGCAGGACGTGGATCTCGACGTCCTCGCGCGCGGAACGCCCGGCTTCTGCGGCGCGGATCTCGAGAGCATGGTGAACGAGGCCGCGCTGTTCGCAGCCCGTTACAACAAGAACCACGTCGACGCACAGGACTTCGACAAGGCGAAGGACAAGGTCCTCATGGGCGCCGAGCGGCGCAGCATGATCATCAGCGATGACGAGAAGCGGGTCACCGCGTACCACGAGGCCGGCCATACGCTGGTCGCGAAGCTGCTGCCGGACACCGACCCGATTCACAAGGTCACGATCATCCCCCGCGGGATGGCGCTCGGCACCACCCAGCAGCTGCCGATCGACGAGAAGCACACCTATCCGAAGGAGTACCTGCTCAGCCAGATCGCGATCCTCTACGGCGGTCGCGCGGCCGAGGAGTTGATCCTGGAAGAGGCGACCACCGGTGCCGGCAACGACATCGAGCGTGCCACCGAGCTCGCTCGGTCGATGGTGTGCGAGTGGGGGATGAGCGAGACCCTCGGCCCGCTCGCTTTCGGCAAGCGCGACGAGCAGGTCTTCCTCGGCCGCGACCTCGCCTACCAGAAGGACTTCTCCGAGCAAACGGCGCAGACCATCGACGCCGAGATCCGGCGCATCTGCACCGAGGGATTCGCGAAGGCGCGCCGGCTGCTGAGCGAGAACCTCCATCTGGTGCGGCGTCTGGCCGAGGCACTGCTCGAGCGCGAGGTCCTCGAGGGTGAAGAGGTCGACCGCATCATCCGCGGTGAAGCTCTCGCGCCACTCCGTGAACCGCCGAGAAACCGTCCCACGCACCGAGCGGCGCCCGACGTCGCCGACGAGCCGGTCACGGATCTGCCCGGTCTCGCGGCCTCCCTCCGCAACCCCAAGCTCGTACCGGAGAGCTGAGCCCGAACCGGGTGCGTAGGGCGGACCCGCCGTCGGGTCCGGGTGCTCGAAGCGCGCGGCGGAGGCGCATGGTCGGAACGTTCAGGTGCAGAGGCCGTGCGCTCGCACTCGGGCGGCGCACCCTGGTGATGGGGATCCTCAACGTCACCCCCGACTCCTTCTACGACGGGGGCCGGACGAGCGATCCCGATTCGGCGCTGCTCCGCGCCGCGGAGCTGGTCGCTGGCGGCGCGGACCTGGTCGACGTCGGCGGCGAGTCGACGCGCCCCGGCGCCGACGAGGTGAGCGTCCCGCAGGAGCTCGAGCGCGTCGTTCCCGTGATCGAGCGGATCGCGTCGAACCTCGACGTAGCGATCTCCATCGACACTCGCAAGCCGGAGGTTGCGGCGCAGGCCCTCGCCGCGGGTGCACACCTGGTGAACGACGTGACCGCGATCGGCGACCCCGCGATGGTGGAGGTGGTGCGCTCCAGCGGCGCGGGCTTGGCGCTGATGCACATGCGCGGTACGCCTCGGACGATGCAGCTCGATCCGCGCTACGAGGACGTCGTGAGCGAAGTCCTGGACTTCCTCCGAGCGCGTGTCGCCCGGGCAGGCGAGGCCGGGATCGAGCCAGACCGCCTGCTCGTGGATCCCGGCATCGGGTTCGGCAAGACGTTCGGTCACAACTGGGAGCTGCTGCGCCACCTCGCTCGCTTCGCCGAGCTCGGGCCTCCGGTGCTGGTCGGCCTGTCGCGCAAGAGGTTCCTCGGTGAGCTGGTCGGCGGTGCGGGGCCCGTGCATCGAGGCCCGCCTACGTTCGCCGCCGCGGTGGCGGCGGTCCTTGGAGGCGCCGACGTGTTGCGGCTTCACGATCCAGCCGAGGCGCGCCCCTACCTCGCCGTGGCGGACCGCATCCGCTACGGCGAGCCGGAACCGTCCCGATGAACGAGCTCTTGCGTTCGTTCGTCGGCGTATTCCACTGGCAGGATGCCGCCGACGTCCTCATCGTGGCGGTCTTCCTCTACTGGATCATGGTGCTCATCAAGGGCACCCGTGCCGTGCAGATGCTTGTGGGTCTGGCGGTCTTCCTCGGCCTCTACTGGATCGCCGATCGGTTCGGTCTCCACACGATCCACGCGGTCCTCTCGACGTTCCTCGGCTCGATCTTCCTGGTGATCGTGGTGTTGTTCCAGAACGAGATCCGCCGCGGCCTCGTCGAGCTCGGGAGGTCGCCGCTCTTCTCCAGGCTCGCGCCGGCGGAGAGCGAAATGAACCTCGAGGAGCTCGTCCGTGCCGTCGTTTCGCTGGCGAGCCGCCGCATCGGTGCGCTGATCGTGCTCGAGCGGCGGACCGGCCTGCGGGAGTTCATCGAGAGCGGGGTGCGGGTCGACGCATCGCTGTCGAAGCAGCTCATCGAAGCGATCTTCCACGGCGGCTCGCCGCTCCACGACGGCGCGCTGATCGTGAGCCGCGGTCGCATCGCCGCCGCGGGCTCGCTGCTGCCGCTCACGGTCAATCCCGACGTCAGCCGCGCGCTGGGGACGCGTCATCGCGCCGCGCTCGGCATGAGCGAGGCGTCGGATGCCCTGGTCCTGGTGGTATCGGAGGAGACGGGCGTCGTGAGCCTCGCGGTCGGCGGGGCCCTGGACCGCGATCTCGACGCCACGCGGCTTCGCAGGCGGCTGGCCGAGCTCCTCGGTCGAAACCCAGGCCCGCCGGGGTTCGGCGCCGCCAGCCAGACCGGTGAGGTCGGACGGGAAGGCTCGTGAAGGAGCTCTTCACTCGCAACCTCGGGCTCAAGCTCGCGGCGCTCCTCATGGCGCTCGCGCTGTGGCGGTTCGTGGGCACGGAGCAGCGCAGCGAGATGGCCTTCTTCGTGCCTCTCGAGATGCGCGGCTTGAGCCCCGAGCTGGTCGTGACCCAGGGCGCGGTCGAGACGGTGAACGTCCGGGTGGCGGGGTCGCGGGCGCAGCTCGCGCAGCTCGATTCGCGTCAGCTCGGCGTGCACGTCGACGTCAGCGGAGTGAAGCCCGGCACCTCGACGTTCGTCATCTCCCGCGACCAGTTCTCGTTGCCGCCCGGCGTCGAGGTCACGCGGGTGAGCCCCGCCGAGATCCCGATCACGGTCGAGAAGCTGGTGACGAAGGTGGTCGAGGTGGAAACCGTCACGGTGGGCGAGCCGATGAGCGGCTTCCACCTGGTTCCCGAGGCGACCCGGGTCGATCCCGCGCGGGTCACCGTGAGCGTGCCGCAGAGCCAGGCGGACGGCCTACGCCGCCTCTTGACCCTGCCGATCGAGCTCGGCGGCGTGAAGGGGCCGTTCAGGCAGCGCGTCGCCGTGGACCGCAGCGACCCGCGGGTCCGGCTCGCCAACCCGGAGACGGTGGTGGCCTTCGTGGCGATCGAGGAGGACCAAGGTGAGCGGACCTTCGACGGGCTCGCCGTCGAGGCGCGCAACGTCGCGCCGGGGCGGGCAGCCAGCGTCCAGCCCCAGACGGTCCGCCTGACCGTGCGCGCGCCGTTCTCGGTACTGGCCACGGCGCGTGCCGAGGAGGTGCAAGCGTGGGTCGATGCGCGCGGGATCGAGCGGGGGGATCGCTCCGTCATGGTGAACGTGGCGCTGCCGGCGACGCTCGAGCGCGTCCGCCTTGAACCGTCTTCCGTGCGTGTGGTAGTCGACACGGCTCCGCCGTCGACCGGCTCGAGCGATTCACCGCCCAGGAAGCCATGAGCGATCCCGCGAAGCCAGCCACTCGCACTCTGTTCGGTACCGACGGCGTTCGCGGCGTCGCGAACGTCGAGCCGATGACCGCCGAGACCGCGATGCGGCTCGGCCGGGCCCTCGCTCACCGTGTGCGCGAGGCCGGCGCGGTGCGTCCACGGATCCTCATCGGCAAGGACACACGGCTGTCAGGTTACATGCTCGAGGAAGCGCTCGGCTGCGGGATCGTGTCCATGGGCGTCGATGCCCTCTTCGTCGGCCCGCTACCGACGCCGGGCATCGCATTCCTCGTACAAGACATGCGTGCCAGCGCCGGCGCGGTGATCTCGGCCTCGCACAACCCCTATCAGGACAACGGCATCAAGTTCTTCGCCGCCGACGGCTACAAGCTGCCCGATCAGACCGAGCTCGAGATCGAGCGCCACGTACTCTCGAGAGAGATCGACTCGATCCGTCCCACCGCCGACGCCATCGGCAAGGTCGTGCGGCTCTACGACGCACAGGGACGCTACGTCGTCTACCTGAAGAGCACGTTCCCCAAGGGACGGAACCTGGAAGGCCTGAAGATCGTCCTCGACTGCGCGAACGGTGCCGCGTACCGGGTGGCGCCGGCGGTCTTCGAGGAGCTCGGCGCCACCGTCATCCCGATCGGTATCGAGCCCGACGGCCGTAACATCAATGACAAGTGCGGTTCGACCCACCCCGAGGCGATGGCGCGGGTCGTGAAGGAGCGCGGCGCGGACCTGGGGATCGCGCTGGACGGCGACGCCGACCGCGTGGTGTTCGTGGACCACACGGGGTCCGAGGTCGATGGAGACCGGATCCTAGCGATGACGGCACTGGCGATGCACCGGCGCGGCGCCCTGCGCAACGCCACGGTGGTGGCGACCGTCATGAGCAACCTGGGACTCGAGCACGCGCTTCGCGGGGCCGGAATCCGGCTGGTGCGCACCGACGTCGGCGACCGCTACGTGGTGGAGGAGATGCGCCGCGGCGGACACAACCTCGGCGGCGAGCAGTCCGGCCACATCTTGTTTCTCGACCACGCCACCACCGGGGACGGGATCCTCTCCGCGCTCCAGGTGCTGGCGACCATGCTCGAGTCCGGCAAGAGCCTGGCGGAGCTCAAGCACGTCATGGAGCGGGTACCGCAGAAGCTGGTGAACGTCCGGGTCAAGCACAAGCGCCCGTTCGCCGAGGTGCCGGAGATTGCGACCGCGATCGCCGTCGCGGAGCGCGCGCTGGCGGAGCGAGGTCGCATATTGGTGCGGTACTCCGGCACCGAGGCGCTGGCGCGGGTCATGATCGAAGGCGACGACCCGCGCTTCATCGACGAGCTCGCGGGCGGTCTCGCGCGCGCCATCGAGACGGCACTCGGATGAGCGGCATGAGCAAGATCCCGGCGCTCGGTGTCAACGTGGACCACGTGGCCACGGTGCGCCAGGCTCGCCGCGCGCCGGTGCCGGATCCGGTGGCCGCGGCGGTGCTCGCCGAGCTCGGCGGCGCCGACGGCATCACCGTCCATCTGCGCGAGGACCGTCGGCACATCCAGGACCGCGACGTGGAGATACTACGGCGCACGGTCAAGACCCGTCTCAACCTGGAGATGGCGGCGACCGACGAGATGGTGCGGATCGCGCTCCAGACGCGGCCCGACCAGGTCACGCTTGTACCCGAGAAGCGAGCCGAGCTGACCACGGAGGGTGGCCTGGACGTCGTCCGCGAGCGCACCTCGACGGCGACGGCGATCCGGGCGCTCGGCGAGGGCGGCATCCCGGTGTTCCTGTTCGTCGACCCCGAGCGAGCGCAGCTGGATGCATCGCGGGAGCTAGGCGCGACCGGGATCGAGATCCATACCGGGAAGTACTGCGACGCACACGAACCCGCGGTGGTGGTCCGTGAGCTGGAGCGCGTGCGCGATGCCACCGCGCACGCGCTCGGTCTGGCGCTCGAGGTCCACGCGGGACACGGGCTGGATTACACGAACGTGGCGCCGATCGCGGCGATTCCGGGCATCGTCGAGCTCAACATCGGACACAGCATCGTCGCGCGCGCCGTGCTCGTCGGGATCGAGCGGGCGGTGTCCGAGATGGCTGCGCGGATACGCTCGGCGGTCCTCTGACCCGCACCACGTCGAATGGCGCGCCACGTTGGCCGGCGGCACGTGACCTGCTAAACGAGTCCGACGCGCTGCGCCGCGAAACCGGAATTCGCCGTTCTTACCCGCGACCGAGGCCTACTTGTTCCTGCTCACCGCGGCCGAGATGGCCGAGCTCGACCGGCGCACCATCGAGACGGTCGGCCTTCCTCGCGCGGTGCTCATGGAGAACGCGGGACGTGGCGCCGCTCGCGCGATCCTCGCGCGATTCGGCCGGCGGCCGGTCCCGGTCGCGGTCGTGTGCGGCACGGGCAACAACGGCGGTGACGGCTTCGTCATCGCGCGGCTGCTCGCTGGGCTCGGCTTCCGCCCGCGCACCGCGCTGCTCGGGACGCGGGAGCGCGTCCGCGGAGACGCAGCGGTCCATCTCGGCGCGCTGCTGGGTGCGGGCGGCTCGATCGACGAGGTGCCCGATGCCGCTTCCTTCGATCGCTGGTGCGGCACGCTCGGGAGCCGTGAGCTCGTGGTGGACGCGATCTTCGGGACCGGTCTGCGGTCCGAGGTGACGGGGCTTCCCCGTGCCGCGATCGAGTGGCTCGACCGCCAGCCTGCACCGGTCGTGGCGGTCGACGTTCCGTCCGGCGTCGATGCGAGCACCGGCCGGGTGCTCGGGGTGGCGGCGTCGTGCGAGCTCACGGTGACGTTCGCGTTCCCGAAGCTCGCCCACGTCTTGCCACATGGCTGCGAGCTGGCGGGTGACGTCCGCGTGGTCGACATCGGGATCCCGGCGACGCTGCTC
>CAYMQR010000280.1:0-6925 GCA_964392195.1 uncultured bacterium
ATGCCGTCGCGGATGGGCGTCACCAGCATGACGTCGGCGGCGCGGTAGAGCGCGGCGAGCTGATCGCCGCGCAGGCTGCGATGGATGTAGTGGACGGGTACCCAGCTCGGCGTCGCGAAGGCGCCGTGGATGCGTCCGATCAGCGTGTGCACCTGGTTGCGGAACTCGCGGTAGGCGCGCACCGCCGAACGCGACGGCGAGGCGATCTGGATGAGCCGCACTTGGCCGTGGAGCTCGGGCCAGCGCTCGAGCAACCGCTCGAACGCCAGTAGCCGCCTCGGGATCCCCTTGGTGTAGTCCAGCCGGTCGATGCCGAGCAGGATCTTCTGCGTCGGGCTGCCGCGCAGCTCGGCGGCCTCGCGCAGCACGTCCTCGCGGCTGCCGAGCGCCTCGATCTCGGCGGCGTCCACGCCCATCGGGTAGACGCCCAGACGCACCTGGCGGGCGCCGACGGCGATGCGGTCGATCTCCACCGGCCGGCCCAGGATCCGCAGCGTGGCCGCCGCGAAGTGGCGCAGGTAGCCGGCGGTGTGGAAGCCGACCAGGTCGGCGCCCAGCAGGCCCTCGAGGATCCGCCGCCGGCCCGGAAGCGTGCGGAAGACGTCGCTCGGAGGGAACGGGATGTGGAGGAAGAAGCCGATGCGGGCGTCGGGGACCCGTTCCCGGATCAGCGCCGGGACGAGCATCAGGTGGTAGTCGTGGACCCACACCGTGTCGCCGGCGCGATGGTGCTGGACCACGGCGTCCGCGAAGCGCCGGTTGACGCTCTCGTAGAGGTCCCACTCCTGGCCCTCCACCGGCACCTGATCGAGGAGGTAGTGGAAGGTCGGCCACAGCACCTCGTTGGTGAAGTGCTCGTAGAAGCGATCGACCTCGTCGGGCGCGAGGTCGACGCCCACCAGCAGCTTCGAGCCGAGCCGGCGCTTGAGCTGCTCGCCCTGCTCCGGCGAGAGCGGGTCGTGGATGCCGGACCAGCCGATCCACAACGAGTCGCCGGTGGCGTGGACCCTGCCGAGCCCGGTGGCGAGCCCGCCGACGCTGCGCGACAGCGCGATCCGGCCGCGGTTGAGGCTCACCGAGACCGGCAGGCGATTGGAGACGATCAGCAGTCGTGACATGGCTCACGTCCACGCGCGGACGCGGCCGTTGCGCGCTTCCAGCAGCTCGCCGATCGTGATGGCCGCGTGGATCAGCCCGACGTGGGTGTAGGCCTGCGGAAAGTTGCCGAGCAGCCGGCCGGTGGCGGGCTCGATGTCCTCGGAGAAGAGCCCGTGCGGGTTCGCGTAGCGCGCGACCCGCTGGAACACCTCGATCGCCTCGTCGAGCCGGCCCATGAGCGCCAGCGCCTCGGCCCACCAGAACGAGCAGATCGTGAACGAGCTGGTGGTCTCGCCGAAGTCGTCGAGGTTGCGGTAGCGCAGCATGAGGCCGCGGTCCACCAGCAGCCGCTGGTACGCCTCGACGGTGGAGACGAAGCGCTCGTCGTGCGCGTCCAGGATGCCGAGCGTGGGAAGCAGCAGCAGCGAGGCGTCGGGGAACTCGCCGTCGAGGGCCTGGGTGAAGAACCCGCGTTCGCGGCTGAAGCCGCGCCTCAGCACCACGTCGCGCTCGGTCGCGGCGATCTCCTCCCAGCGCGCCGCGTCCTCGGGGAACGCGAGCGTGCGCGCGAGCTCGGCGCCGCGGTGCACGGCGACCCAGCACATCGCGCGAGAGAACGTGTAGGGCCGCGGCATCGAGCGGTATTCCCAGATGCCGGTGTCGTCGAGCGGGGCCACGCGGATCGCCTGCTCGACGAGCTTGCGGATCAGCGGGAAGAAGTCGCGCGGGCGATCGTGGACGATGCGCGGATCGGTGAGCAGCGTCTCCAGGCACAGGATCATCTCGCCCATCAGGTCGTTCTGCTGCTGCTCGACGGCGGCGTTGCCGATGCGCACGTGGCCGTTGCCCGCGAATCCCGCGAGGTGGGGGAGGAAGGTCTCGGGGAGCTCGCGCTCGCCGCCGATGCCGTAGATCGGCTGGATCGGGCCCGCCTCCACCACGTCGCGCAGGAAGTGGATGAAGCGCTCGCCCTCGTCGAGGTGGCTGAGCCGCCGCAACGCCTCGGCCACGAACGCGGCGTCGCGCAGCCAGCAGTACCGGTAGTCCCAGGTGCGCTGGGTGCCGAGCGCCTCGGGGATGCTGGTGGTCGCGGCGGCGATGATCGCGCCGGTGTCGTGATAGGCGTGGAGCTTGAGGCACAGCGCCGAGCGCAGCACCTCGGCGGGCGCGAAGGTCGGCAGCGCGCAGGTCTTCACCCACGCCCGCCAACCCGCGATCGTCAGCTCCAGCTCGTGCAGCCGTCGCGCGGCGACCGGTTCGCCGTCGGGCGGCTCGCACCCGAACACGAACACCACCGGCTGCGTGAGCGCGAACTCGCGCCGGCCCACCACGTACGGCGTCGGCAGGTTGGTGGCCAGGTGCAGGCGCGTCGACGCGCCCTCGACCTCGACACCGGTGGACACCTCGCGCACCCGCACCGGCGCGCGCGCGTAGTCCGGGCGCGGATCGAAGTCGACGCGCAGGCGCGGCTGGCCGGCGAGGGGACGCAGCACCCGCACGATCTCGATCGGCGCCCGGTGGCCGAGCCCGGACGGGACGCGCGGCGCGAAGTCGATCACCTCCCACGCGGCGTCGCCGTCGTCGAAGCGGGTGCCGACGACGTTGGTGTTGGGCAGGTAGGCGAGCCGTCCCTCGATCTCGCGGTCGCGGGCGAGGATCCGGAACGTGCCGCCCTGGTCCGCGTCGAGGATCCGGCCGAACACCGAGGGCGAGTCGAAGCGCGGCAGGCACAGCCACTCGATCGCGCTGGTGGGACGGACCAGCGCCAGCACCCGGCCGTTGCCGTAGACGGCGTGGTCGAGCCGGGGAGTGGGGTCGGGGCGCGCAGTGTCGGGCCGGTCCCCGTCGGAGCTCTCGTTCATGAAGGTGCTCCCTTTCCCGGTGGCGCGCGTCAGTGGCCGTCCTGCCCCTTCGGCGGCGGCCGGATCGGACGCGCTCGGAAACGCTCGATGTCGGCCTCGCGGCCCACGACGACCAGCGTGTCCCCGACCGCGAGCGGAGCGCCCGGATCGGGAATCCGTTCGACCGACTCGTCCGCGCGGCGCACCGCCACCACGGTCAAGCCGTGGGACGCGCGCAGGTCCGCCTGGCGCAGCGATCGGCCCCCCAGGTCCGGCGGCACCGTGACGCGCGCCGTGACCAGCCCCGGCTGGAGATGGACCTGGCTGGAGAGCCGCGGCCGCCCGGGGGTGACGATGTCGGAAGCATGGTCGGCGATGCCGAGGAAGTCCTCGGTGAGGAGCTCGTTGCTGTAGACGCGCAGCACGTCGCGGCGCGAGACCGCGCCCACCAGCTCGCCGCCGGCATCGACGGCGGCGAGCTCGTCGCGCTCCTCCCACACCAGCTCGTCGAGGGTGTCGGCGAGGGTGTCGGTGGTGCGGATCGCGCGCACCTCGCTGCGCGCGAGGTCGCGGGCGTTGACCAGGTTGCCCAGGGCGCGGACCTCGGGGTCCTGGATGTCGAGGATCGAGACCTCGCCCACCAGCTTGCCGGCGTCGTCGACCACGTACGCGCGCACCAGGCCGCGGGTCAGGAAGGCGGCGATGACGTCGCCGATCGGCGCGGAGTCGCGCAGCGCGAGCTCGACCGGCCGCATCACCTCGCCGACCGTGTGGCTGCGCATGATCACGTCCTCGCGGCGGTGCAGCTTGATGCCGCGCCGGACCAGCGCGTTCGAGTAGAGCGATTCGCGCTCGAGCGAGCGCGCCACCGAGGTGGCGAGCGTCACCACCAGCATCACCGGCAGGATGATCTTGTAGTCGCCGCTCATCTCGAAGAGCAGCAGCAGCGCGGTGAGCGGCGAGTGGGTCGCGGCGGAGAGCACACCCGCCATCCCCACCAGCGCGTAGGCGCCCGGGCCCGCGGTGACGGCCGGCAGCAGGTGCTGCACCAGCGTGCCGTAGAGCCCGCCCGCGATCGCGCCCAGGTAGAGCGCGGGCAGGAACACGCCGCCCGAGCCGCCGCTCGCGAGCGTGAGGCTGGTGGCGACGATCTTGGCCGGTAGCAGGATCGCGAGCAGCGGCCACGCCAGGCTGCCGCTGAGCGCGCCGTCCATCGTCACGTAGCCGACGCCGTAGAGGTTGGGCAGCGCGAGGATCATCGCGCCCAGCACCAGCCCGCCGAGCGCGGGGCGCCACTCGCGCGGCACCGGCACCCGCGCGGCGGCGTGCTCGAACGCGTTCATCGTGCGCACGAACGCCACCGCCACGAGCCCGCACGCAAGCCCGAGCCCGACGTAGAGCGGGATCTCGTAGACGCTCTGCATCGCGTAGGGCTGCACGATGAACGCCGGGTGGTCGCCGAAGTACGCCCGCGAAACCACGGTCGCCATCACCGACGACAGGATCACCGGGCCGAACGACGGCATCGCGAAGTTGCCGGTGATGACCTCGAGGGCGAAGAAGGCACCCGCGATGGGCGCGTTGAACGCCGCGGCGATGCCGCCCGCCGCGCCGCACGCGGCGAGGGTGCGCGTCGGGGCGGGGGGGAGCCTGAGCGTCTGCGCCACCACCGAGCCCACCGCGGCGCCGATCTGCACGATCGGCCCCTCGCGTCCCACCGAGCCGCCGCTGCCGATGGTGAGCGCGGAGGCGAGCGACTTCACCGCGGCGACCCGCGCGCGGATCACGCCGCCGCGGGTGGTGACGGCCTCGATCACCTCCGGCACGCCGTGCCCCTGCGCTTCGGGCGCGAGGTAGCGGACCAGCGGGCCGACCACCAGCCCGCCCAGCACCGGCGCGATCAGCACCCGCCAGGTCGGCACCTGGTGGAGCACCTTGAGCGGCAGGTCGGTCGAGCCGATCGCGAGCCACTGCACCCCGGCGATGAGGTACACGAACGCGATCGCCGCTCCCGCCGTCAGCAGACCCACCACGCACGGCAGCAGCACCATCAGCACCGGCGTGTGGTCGAAGTGCTGGACGCGGCGGCTCATGGCGGCGGGGGCGCGGTCCATGGCGGGGGCGGTGGATCAGTCGGGAGCGGGCGGCGGGGAGTCCGGCGCGGCGGCGTCACGGCGAGCACCGCGGCCGAGGCTCCAGCGCAGCGCGGGTGGAGTCGCGAGCGTGGTGACCACCACCATCACCACCAGCGCGGAGTAGACCGCCGGCGACACGATCGCCTCGCCGCCGAGACGCAGCGACAGGCCGATGTTGGCGAAGATCAGGCCCACCTCGCCGCGCGGGATCATGCCGATCCCGATCGACAAGCCGTCCAGCCCCTGGCCGAGCGCGCCGGCGGCGCACACCTGCTTGCCGACGATCGCGGCGACGGTCAGCGCCGCCGCGAGCCCCAGCACCGCGGGGTCGGTGAACGCGGCGAGGTCGGCGCGCATGCCCATGAGCACGAAGAAGATCGGCACCAGGAAGCTCGCGATCGGGTGAACCAGCTCCTCGAGCTCGTGCTCGCCGCGGCTCACGAAGTCGCGATAGTGGACGTTCTCCAGGATCAGGCCGGCGGCGAACGCGCCGACGATCGCCGCGAGGCCGATCTCGGCCGAGATCCACGACAGCAGGAAGCAGAACGTCAGCCCGGACGCGAGCAGCACGCCCTTGGAGCGCATCCGCGACGCGAGCGCGAACGCGCGCGGCGTCAGCACGCCGCCCAGCGCGAGGGCGATGCCGAGGAACGCCCCCGCCTTGCCGACGATCGCCGCGACGCCGAGCGGCGTGATCGGCGCGCCGCCGTCCGCGCCGACGATGACCCCGGTGACCACCGCCAGGATCACCAGCCCGAGCACGTCGTCGATGACCGCGGCGCCCAGGATCACGCGCGCCTCGCGGCTCTGCGACCACCCCAGGTCGTGGAGCACGCGCGCGGTGATGCCGACGCTGGTCGCGCACAGCGTGGCGCCGATGAAGGCGTGCACGTAGGCGCTCGCGTCGGGCAGGATCCAGGCGCTCACGCCCCAGCCCAGCGCGAAGGGGGTGACGACTCCCAGGATCGCCACGAGCAGCGAGGTCCACCCGACGGCGAGCATCTGCGGCACCGTGGACTCGAGGCCGACCTCGAAGAGCAGGATCAGCACGCCGAGCCGCGCCAGCATCTCGAGCGTGGGGTCGCTGGAGAGCGTCGCGGGCCAGGAGAGGCCGAGGTGCGACAGTCCGCCGAGCCCCATGCCGACGAGCAGCTCGCCGAGCACCGCCGGCTGGCCGGCCCGGATCGCGAGCTCGCCGCCCAGCTTCGCGGCCCACAGGATCACCACGAGCTGGAGCGCCAGTCCGGCGACCGGGTCGGCGTGGGCCACGTCGCCCGAGGCGAGCGCGGGAGCTGCGCCGAGCCCGGCCGCCAGGATCAGCAGCACCGCGCTGGCGCGGGCCACGGACACGAGCGGCAGCGGTGCGCGCGCGGCGCGAGCGTGACGCGACGCCGGTGGGCGAACGGCGTGACGGAACGACAAGGCGAAGGGCATCGGCCGGCTCCCCGCGACGAGCGCGATGGTGGGCCAGGTGGCGGCCCGACCACCCGAAGTTCCTGCGGCGGGGACTCGCCGCACCCTTGTCGGGGCCGCGGTGGCGCTCGAGCCGGTGCTCGGAGGAGCCAGCGGGACCCGTGGGCGAGTTACCCGGCCAGGCCGGACCCGTCAAGCAAAACGGCCAGCCCGGGTCATTCATGAAAGTTCGTAGCGAGGCCGCCAACCGTCGAGCAGATCGGGGCGGACGCAGGATTTTCGGCCGCAGGCGTACTGAGCGGCGCGACCCTCACGGTGAACGGCAGCGGCTTCAACGCGCTCACGGTCATCAACCTGTTCGCCGCGAGCGGCGGCACCGTGGTCAACGCGGGCGGGTTCAGCGGCGGTGTGCCCGTGATCTCGGTCGACGCCGTGAGC
>CAYMQR010000281.1:0-6902 GCA_964392195.1 uncultured bacterium
GAGGGGTGCACGGCCGCAGAGCACCCTTCGACGAGCCCCCAGCCCCTCACGCCTCGTCACGTCCGGCTCGAAACTGACCCACCACCGCCGGGTCCGCCCTGTTCACGCGCACCTCGGCCGAGGCGCATGATGGTGGGAGCGAACCACTCGCGCCACCCATGTCCACCTCGCTCACCCTCGACAGCCGGCTACCGGCCCTCTACGCCGAGCTCCGGCGGCTCGCCGCGCGAGCGATGCGCGGTGAGCGTGCCGGGCACACCTTGCAGCCGACGGCGTTGGTGCACGAGGCCTACCTGCGGCTCGCGGAGGTCGAGGGGCTCGACGCGAGCGAGCGCGGACCCTTCCTGGCGCTGGCGGCGCGGACGATGCGGCACATCCTGGTGGATCACGCGCGCGCCCGCCACGCCACCAAGCGGGGCGGGAACGAGTGGATGCGCGTCACACTCTCCGACGAGCTCGCCGCCGCCGACGGCGCGTTCGAGCTCGTGAGCCTCGACCGAGCGCTCGAGCGCCTGGCCACGATCGACGATCGCCAGGTGCGGGTGTTCGAGCTGCGCTACGTCGCAGGGCTGTCGGTCGAGGAGGTGGCGCAGGCACTCGCGGTCTCGACCGCGTCCGTGAAGCGCGACAGCGCCATGGCCAAGGCGTGGCTGTTTCGCGAGCTCGGATCGGCCGGCACCTCCGGGGGGTGACGGCGGCTCGGGCCGCGACGTCTCACCCCCTGGAGGTCACGGGGAGGATCAGGTCGGTACGGTGCAGCCGAGCACGAAGGTCTTGAACGCGTGATCGAAGCCGTCGCGTGGGCTACCGCCGAGCATCTGGGTACCACCCGCGTACGGGTCCGTGTCGGTGTCGCTAACGTACCACCACAGGCTGCAGTCGAACTCGTCGTCGCACGCCTGGCCGACGCGCCCGGCCGTGCAGCTGCCTGCCTCCGTGTCGCAGGCCCCCGCCAAGCTCGCCGCGGTCTGGACCTCGAACGAGTACGACTCACCGGCCGTGACCTGGATGCTCTGGGCCGCGAAGTCGAAGAGGCCCGGACCCGTGGTGTCGTGCGAGAGCGTCACGACGGTGCTGACCGGCAGCGGCGCCGAAGGGATGCTCGCGGTGCCGAGCAGGCCGCCGGAACCGCTCACGTTCAGCGTCATGTCCGGGTAGGTGTAGTCTTCGCCGCGCATGACGCCGAGCTCGATGCCGGTGAGGGGGCCGCTGCACCCGGCCGTGAAGGTCTGGCCGATCGTGTAGTACGCGCCGACCCCGAGCGCACCGGTGACGACGAGCTGCTCCTGGTCGACCGTCCCCTGGCAGCCCGCCAGCACCGCGACGACGAGCGCCGCGACCGTGGTCGCCCCGAGGCCCCGTGCCGACCCGCGCGCGATCTCCGACTTCGGACAGCCATGAATCTCGGTCGTTTCCGCTGCCATTCCGTGCTCCCCCGCGGCACCCGGTGCCGCAACTCTCCGGCCGCCGGCGGGGCCCATGCTCGACCGCGCGGTCCGGAAGACCGCGGACCGCGGAGACGGTCGGGACGGCGGCACCGGGCCGCCTCCGACTCGATCCAGGGTCCGTCACCCAGGAGAGCGAGAAATGGGGCGCCGAGGGATCACCACCCGGCGCGGACGAACACCTCGTGCCGGCCGAGCACCTGCACGCTCACGGCGCGGTGCGGTTCGCGGGGGGGGGCAGTAGGCTGCTGAAAAAGGGCACGCGCTAGAGGCGCGTCGACGAGCGAAGCGAGTCGGCTTGGGGGTGGGGCCCTTTGAGCACCGCGCTTTTCGTGGGGCGGGGGTCTGGAACCCGCGCGCTTCGCGCGCTCCCCGAGGAAACATCGACAGGCGCGAAAAACTCGCGTCGGCGGATTTTTCAGCAGCCTGTCACTGCGGCAGCGCGCTCGGCGGCGTCGGCGGCGCGATCTCGCGCACGCCCTCGGGCGTCGTGAACTGGAAGAACACCGTGTCCTTGGGCGCGCCCGCCTCGATCTCGGTGAAGGTCAGCCGGTTCACGTTGCCGAAGGGGTCGTAGATGGTGATCTCGGTGACCAGGTTGGTGGCCGGCTCGACGATCACCCGCAGCTTCTCGAACGGCGCCGGCTTCTGCGGCAGCAGGTCGACCGCGACCCCTTCCTTGGGCGGCAGCTCGAGCTTGGGCAGCACCGCCACGTAGCCCTCGGTGAGGGTGCCGGTGCCGTTGAGGAAGCCGGTCGGCACCTGCTCGAGCATCGCGGGGTCGATGTCGCTCTTGGTCACCTGCTCCTTGTCGGGCTCGTAGAACCACAGCGTCTTGCCGTCCGACACCATGAGCTGGGTGGTCGGCTTGTCGTAGGCCCAGCGCATCTTGCCGGGCTTGGCGAACCAGCACTCGCCCTCGGCGACGTCGGTCTGACCGAGCGTCGCCGAGGTCAGCTCCTGGTGGAAGCGGGAGCGGAGCCCGGCGATCTTCGCGTAGCGCGCCTGAACCTTGTCGAGGAGCTTCTTCGCCTCCGGCGACGACTCCGTCGGCGGTGACACCACCACGTCGAAGGTCCTGGCGTCGGCGAGCCTCGTGACACCCGGGCTCGCGCACAGCGCGGCCGTCACGGCAACCACTCCCACGAGGCCGTGTCGCGGCCGCAGCTTTTCGCTCATCGAGGATCCAGCGAGGGGACTCGGTTCACCAGCACCTGGCGGGGCTTGGCGCCGTCGGCGGGACCGATGACGCCCTCACGCTCCATCTTCTCGATGATGCGCGCGGCGCGATTGTAGCCGATGCGGAATCGCCGCTGGACCAGCGAGATCGAGGCGTGACCGAGCTGTGACACGAAGGCGAGCGCCTCGTCGTACTTCTCGTCGTAGTCGTCGGGGCCGTCGATGCCACCATCCTCGTCGAGGGGCTGGTCGAGGATGCTCTTGTCGTAGACCGGACGTCCCTGCTTCTTCCAGTGCTGGATGATGCGGGTGATCTCGCCGTCGCTCAGGTAGCAGCCGTGGATGCGGGTGACCTTGGAGGTGCCCGGCGCGAGCATGAGCATGTCACCGTTGCCGAGCAGCCGCTCGGCGCCGATCGAGTCGAGGATGGTGCGCGAGTCGGGGCGCGACGACACCTTGAAGCTGATGCGTGCCGGGAAGTTCGCCTTGATGACGCCGGTGAGCACGTCCACCGACGGGCGCTGCGTCGCCACCAGCAGGTGGATGCCCGCGGCGCGCGCCATCTGCGCGAGGCGGCAGATCGAGTCCTCGACGTCCTTCGACGCGACCATCATGAGGTCTGCGAGCTCGTCGATCACGATCACGATGTAGTGGAGCTTCTCGGGCGTCTCCTCGCCCTCCTCCATGAGCTGCTCGCGGCGCCCCGGCTGAGCGTCGATGATGCGAAGCTCCTCCGCGATGGCGTGGTTGTAGCCGTCGATGTTGCGGACCTCGTAGCCCGCGAGCTTCTTGTAGCGCCGCTCCATCTCGGTGACCGCCCACTGCAGCGCGACGGCGGCCTTCCGCATGTCGGTGACGACCGGCAGCATCAGGTGCGGGATGCCCTCGTAGGGGCTGAGCTCCAGCATCTTCGGGTCGATCATGATGAACTTCACTTCGTCGGGGCTCGCCCGGTAGAGCATCGAGCAGATCATGCTGTTGAGCGACACGCTCTTGCCGCTGCCGGTGGCGCCGGCGATGAGCAGGTGCGGCATGCGCACCATGTCGGCGACCACCGCGTTGCCGCTGATGTCCTTGCCGAGCGCGAGCGGCAGCTTGCCCTTGTGGGTCTGGAACGGGTCCGAGATCAGGATGTCGCGCATGAACACCGTCTCGGGCTCGGCGTTCGGGATCTCGATGCCCACCACCGCCTTGCCCGGCACCGGCGCCAGGATGCGGATGCTGGTCGCCTTCATCGCCAGCGACAGGTCGTCGGCGAGCGCCAGGATGCGGCTCACCTTCACGCCCGGCGCGGGCTCGAGCTCGTAGCGGGTGATCACCGGGCCGGGCAGCACCGCCTTCACCTTGCCGGTCACGCCGTATTCGGCGAGGCGCTTCTCGAGCCGCTCGGCGTTGGCGAGCAGCAGGTCGCGGTCGATCTCGGTGGTGGCCTTCTTCTCGTGGACGTCGAGCAGCGAGAGCGGCGGCTGCTTCCAGGTCTTGTGGTCCGCGCCGATCAGCGGCAGCTTGCGCTGCACCGGCTTGGGGGCGGGCGGCGCCTCACCGATCGGCACCTCGTGCCCCTGCGCGGTGATCTCGGGCGGCGGCGTCTCGGCGCGGATCTCGGGCGGCGGCCCGGGCTCCGCGAGGTCGCCGTCGAGACCCGCCGGTCCCTCGGCGGGCCCGTGCTCGATCGGCTCCGGCTCGGGATCCGGTTCGGGCGGCAACGGCCGAGGAGGTGGTGGCAGCGTGATGCGTGCCGTCGGCGCGCGCGGCGCGGCGGCGGGCGCGGCCGCCGGCAGGCGCTCGGGGAGCGGCGTCGCCTCGGGCTCGGGGATATCGGGGAGCGTGTCCTCGTCGATCGCGTCGAGCGAGCCGAGATCGCCCGCATCCTCCGCGCGCACGGCGGGTCCGTCGGGCGGCGCCTCGAGCGACGTGGCGGTGCGCTTGGTGGCGCGCTTGCGCCGCTTGGGAGCCGGCTCGCCCCCGGAGCCGTCGCCGTCGAGTTCGCCGAGCAGCCCACCGTCGCGCTCGCCGAGGAAGTCGAGCGCCGGCCCGCCGAGCGCGTACTCGGCGGTCGCGCCCACAGCGCGCATGCCGCCGCCGCTCTCGCGCGCCGTCCGCGGCGGCGCGCCCGCGGCGGCCGCGCTCTCGCTCTCCTCGCGGGCCCGGTCGACGCGCTCCTTGACCTGCACCACCTGCTGACCGATCGCGCCGCCCACCCAGCGGCTCGCGCGCGCGGTGCGGATCCCCAGCGTCTTGAGCGAGAGCCGGGTCAGGATCACGAACGACGCCAGCATCAGCGTCACCAGCAGGAGGTAGGTGCCGACCGGGTTGAGGAGCTTCTCGAGGGCCTCGCCGATGATCCGCCCGAGCTTGCCGCCGCCGCCCAGGATGTGGGCAGCCGGCGCCGCGAGCCGATCGGCGACCCCCGCCAGGCTCGCGAGGAACGGCGGGAACGCCCACAGCCGCCGGCTGCGCGCCGGCATCGGCCGCCCCAGCAGGAAGAACACGCCCACGCCCAGGATCACGGCGGGGATGCCGTAGCTCACCTGGCCGAGCGCCCAGCGCATCGCCAGCGCCAGCGTCGAGCCCATCGGGCCGACCACGTTGGTGGCCTTGGCGTGGTCGCGGCAGCCGGCCACGAACAGGATCGGATCGCACTCGTCGAACGTGAAGAGCGCCAGCGCCAGGAACACCGCCACGCCCACGAAGATGAGCGCGCCCGCCTCGCGGACCAGCGCGCTGCGCACGCCGGTCTCGGTCCGGTAGGTGGCCATGGTGAAGCGGCGTTGGGTTCTCATGAGGCGCTGCCGGGCGGGACGGGAGTGGGGGTGACCTCGACCTCGAGGCGCGCGCCGCGGCGGTCCACGGTGAGCTTGGTGGACTGGCCGGCGAGGACGTCGCGCAGCGCCAGCATCACGTCGCGGGGCCGGAACACCTGGCGCTCGCCGACCGCGACGATCACGTCGCCAGGGCCGAGCCCGGCGCGCGCCGACGGCCCGTCGAGGTCCACCGCGGTGATCAGCGCGCCGTTCGAGACGGCGAGCTTGTACTCGGCGCGGCGATCCACGCTGATGCGGATGAGCTGCGCGCCGATCGAGCCGCGGGTGGGCGCCTCGCCCTTCTCGAGCGACCGCAGCACCGCCCGCGCGGCGTCGATCGGGATCGCGTAGCCGGCGCTCGGTCCCTTGGGGTTCGACTGGGCGGTCGCCGCCGCCGACGCGATGCCGACCACCTTGCCGCGCTCGTCGAACACCGGCCCGCCGCTCGAGCCCGGGCGCACCGCGGAGTCGGTCTGGATGTATTCGTCGAACGGCCCGAGCCCGAGGTCCTTACCGAGCCCGCTGACGAGGCCCACCGTCGCGGTGCGCTCCTCGCCGGTCGGGCAGCCCACCGTCACCAGCCACTGGCCCACGGCGAGGGCGTCCGAGTCGCCGAGCTCGATCACCCGCAGGCGCTTGTCCTTGGCCACGTCCCTGGGCAGCCGGAGCATCGCCAGGTCGGTGTCGGGATCGGTGCCGATCACGCGCAGCGTCGCCACCCGGCCGGCGCCGAGCACCGCCTCGAGGGCGTCGTGGCCGCGGATGGTGTGGAGCGCGGTGAGCACGTGGCCCTCGCTATCGATCACGAAGCCCGAGCCGAGGTTGTGTCCCTCGTCCGAGCCGTTGAGCGAGTCGAGGGTCGCGCCGAGGAACGAGCGCGCCACGGTGAGCGGCGCGGACACCGTCGCGCGCACCACGTTCCACACCGTCTCGGCCGCGCCGTCGCTCTCGCCGACCCGCTCGAACTGCTTCGAGAGCTCGACGCTCACGCCGGTGCGGGCGCGGATGCCGATCACTGCGGGCTCGACCACCCGCACCATCTTGGTGAAGGTCTCGAAGACCGCCGGGCTCGCCTCGGCAGCCGCGCCCGCCGGCGCAGACGGACCCGCGGCCGACGCGGGTTCCGCGAGCAGCATGGGGGACGTGACCGCGACCCAGAGCGCGGCGCCGAAGGAGGCTCGCCAAGACAAAGGAGGAGCCCGACCTCGGGGAGACCGCTCGGGTCGGGCGGCGGCATTCTAATGCTGCGCGTGAAGCCCTGTAAATCCGGGGCTTTTCGGCGGGTCGAGAGCTCGCCCGCGGAGCCACTCAGAGCTCCTCCACGTAGAACGGCTCCTCGACCTTGGCGAGCCAGCGGTCGTAGAAGCTCGGGATGTAGACCGGCATGCAGAGCGCGGGGTTCCCCTCGACCTGGCTCACGTGCTGGGTGAGGGCGTCGTTGCGGATGCCGGCCGGCTCGAGCGCGGGCTCGGTG
>CAYMQR010000282.1:0-6898 GCA_964392195.1 uncultured bacterium
AGGCCAAGCTGCTCCGGGTGCTGCAGGAGCGGCGCTTCGAGCGGGTCGGCGGCGGGCGCAGCCTCGACGCGGACGTGCGCTGGATCGCCGCCACGAACCGGAACCTCGGGGAGCTCATGCGCGAGGGGCGCTTCCGCGAGGACCTCTACCACCGCCTCGCGGTGTTCCCGATCCACCTGCCGCCGCTGCGCGAGCGCCGCGAGGACATCGTGCCGCTCGCGCGCACGCTCCTCGAGCGCATCCGCCGCGACCTCAAGCGCGCCCGGCTCACCCTCGGCGCCGACGCAGAGGAGCTGCTCGCCGCGGCGCCGTGGAGCGGCAACGTGCGCCAGCTCGCCAACGCCCTCGAGCGCGCGGCGATCCTCGCCGACGGCGAGGTGGTGGGCGCGGAGCACCTCGACGGCATCGGCGGCGGCGCGCCGCCGCACGCGGCGCCTGCCAGCGCCGCCGAGCCGCTCACCCTCGACGCCCTCGAGCGCGACGCCATCGTGCGCGCCCTCGACGCGGTGGACGGAAACCGCCGCCTCGCCGCCGAGCGCCTCGGCATCGGGCTGCGCACCCTCTACGACAAGCTCAAGCGCTACGGGCTCGGCTGAGCCGCGGTGCGCGGGAAGGACTCGCGATGCGACCCGCCGACCGGATCCGTGCCACCGTCGCGCGCGGCGCCGCCATCTCCGCGCCCGGCGTCTTCGACGCCCTCTCCGCCACCCTCGCGGCGCAGGCCGGCTTCGAGGTGCTGTTCGCCTCGGGCTACGGGATCGCCGCGGCCCGCTTCGGCCTGCCGGACTTCGGGCTCGTCACCGCGAGCGAGATGCGCGACGCCGCGCGGCTGATCTGCGGCGCCGCCGGTCAGGTGCCGGTGATCGTCGATGCCGACACCGGCTACGGAAACGCCCTCAACGTACAGCGCACCGTGCGCGAGTTGCAGCAGGCCGGCGCGGCCGGCGTGCTCCTCGAGGACCAGGCGTGGCCCAAGCGCTGCGGCCACATGAGCGGCAAGCAGGTGATCGCGGCGAGCGAGCACGTCGCCAAGATCCAGGCCGCGCGCGACGCGGTCGGCGACGACCTCTACCTGATCGCGCGCACCGACGCGCGGGCCCCGCTAGGGCTCGACGCCGCCATCGACCGCGCCCTCGCCTACCTGGAGGCCGGCGCCGACGCCACCTTCGTCGAGGCGCCAAGAAGCGTCGACGAGCTCGCCGAGATCGCGCGGCGCGTCCCCGGCCCCAAGCTCGCCAACATGCTCGAGCGCGGGCTCACGCCGATCCTCACCGTGGACGAACTGGGCGCGCTGGGCTTCGCGCTGGTGGCCCATCCACTCACCGCCCTTTACGCGGCGGCGCAGGTGGTGCGGGATGTGTTCGCCCGCCTGCGCGCCGACGGCTCGAGCCGCCGTGACCTCGACCGGATCCTGCCCTGGGACGAGTGGAACCGGCTGATCGGGCTGGACGGCTACTACGCGGCCGAGAAGCGCTACCGGGCGGACGAGGACTGAGCGGCCCCGTCAGGCGGTCCTGGTGGGTCTTGGGCCAGTCCGGAACCGTCGGACGCCGGTCGAAACAGTCAAGCCGTGGACGTTCGGGTGGGCGTTTGGCCAGCAGGCTCGTGGAGGCTCCCCGACGAAGAAGCGTCGGTCTCCAGGCGCACGCACGTCGCCGGCGCTCATGCTGGACACGCGCGCTTCGTCGTTCGTCCGGGCTCAGACCAGCTTCTGGAGGTAAAGGTCGGTGTTCGCGCGGATGCGCTTGGCGCGCGCCACCGGGTCCTCGACCTCGAGCCTCTCGTCCGGCGCCACGCGGAACAGCGGCTGGCCCTTGCGCACGACCACGCTCGACTCGTGGGCGAAGACCTCCACGATACGCCCCGAGAACGGCGCGTAGACCTTGTTGAACATCTTCATCACTTCGATGATGTAGAGAGGCTGGCCCTTCTCGAAGTGGCTGCCCGGCTCCACGAAGGGCGGCATGTTGGGCGCCTCGCGGTTCCAGTAGGTGCCACCCATCGCCGCGACGATCTCGTCCGAGCGCTGGGCGGGCGGCGGCGCGAGCACCTTGCGCATCGCGTCCTGGTGCGCCGGGTCGTGGAGGCGATCGGGGATCGTCACCTCGAGGTTGGCGCCGAGGCTCAGGTCGAAGAAACCGGTCTTGGCCGCGATGAGCGGCATCAGGCCGAGGAGCTCGAGGCCGAGCTGGTGCCCGGCGTGCGCGGCGTGCACCGCCGGCCACAGGTCGGCGCCGAACCCGAGCGACGGCGCGTCGCCGCGCAGGCGCCGGTCGAGCTCCGGCCACGCGAGCCGCTCGCTGAGGCGCGTGGCGAGCTTGCCGTAGAACGCGAGGCCGACGTCGATGAGCTCGCGGTCGTGGTCCCAGATCCGCTCGGCGGCCGGGCCGTCGCGGCGGTCGAGGTTGAGCAGGCGGATCGTCTCACGCAGCACCTCGAGCGGGTTGCGCTGCCAATCGAGCCGCCCGTCGACGATCGCGAAGTCCTTCATGTGCTGAGACAGCCACGCCGAGAGCTTGTGCGGCTCGGCGAACAGCTCGCGCATCGGCCGCTCGACCAGCGTCTCCTTGAGGTCGAAGACCTTCGCGGTCGCCGCCGCCGCGTCCTTCCCCGCCGCAGCGACGCGGCGTTTCTCGGCCTGCTGGAACGCGTACTCGAGGTCGATCGACTCCGCCTCGCGTCCGAGCTCGCCTACCGCGGTGAGATACGGCACCACGAACTTGGTGGTGGGCTTGCCGAGCGGGTCGCGGTGCAGGAACCACTTCATGAGCCCGAAGTGGAACTCGAGGTTGGTGGCGAGGTCGATGCCGCGGATGCTGGTCTGGCGCAGCACTTCGGTGAGCTGCGCCCAGCTCTCGGAGCGGTCCGCGCCGGTCGAGAGCAGGAGCGCGATGTTCGAGTCGTAGGCACCGGCGAGCCGGTAGCGCATGAAGAGCCCGGTGTCCGGGTTCTTGATCGAGATTCCCTGGTCGTCGCGGATCTCGCCGTCGATGGGGTCCGACCACGACACCATGACGCCGCCCGCGGCGGGCTGCAGCGCGCGATCGGTGGCGTTCAGGCGCACCTCGAGCGCGGCGGCGTCGCGCAGCACCCGCGCGGGCATCGGCAGCCGCGCCTTGTGGCGCGCGACCAGCGCCATCGCCTCGACCAGCGAGTGGACGTCGAACCGCTCGCGGGGATCGGCCGGGTTGGAGAAACGCAGCGCGTAGCACAGCTCCGACACCCGGTGCTCGACCTGGATGCGGGTGTTCACCTCCATGAAGTAGTGACGGTCGCCCTCGACGATGCACTCGAAGGTCGAGGCGCTGTCGAGCTTGACCGCGCGGCCGAAGCGTTCGGCCTCGGCCTCCATGCGCTCGAGGACCCCGAGGTCCTTGGCGAGCACGTCGGCCCGCACGGCGTCGCCCGATGCCCGCGCGCGCTCGATCTCGCTCTTGAGCGCCTCCTGGGTGACCGACACCTCGACCAGCTTCTGCTCGTGCATCTGCAGCGAGCAGTCGCGTCCGCCGAGCGTCACGCACCACTCGCCGTTGCCGAGCATCTGGATCTCGTTGTGGCGCGTGGACTCGACGTTGAGCTCGATGAGCATGTTCTTGTTGTCGCCGACGCCGGTCGCCTTCACCTCCTGCAGGATCTCGCGCACCAGCGGGCGAACGGTCGAGGCGTCGGAGAAGATCCGCTGCCCCTTCCCGCCTCCGCCGCCGATCGCCTTGAGGCGAAAGCGCCGCCCCGGGTTCTCGGCGAGCAGCCGCGCGGCCTCGGCGTGGATGGTCTCGGCGAGCTCCTCGATCGTGAACAGGTCGACGTGCGCGCGGTAGGAGGCTTCGAGCACCTTCTCGGCGAGCACCGCCGGCGCGATCCCCTTCTGCTTCAGCTCGGGCACCTCGAGCCCGTGGTTCTTGGCGCATGCGGCGAGGGCCTTCGCGTCGGGGTACTTACCGAGCAGCGTGCGCACCGTGGCGTCGTTGACGCCCGGGGTCACCGACACCTGATTGGCGATCGCGGTGCGCTTCGCCTCGTCCTTGGCGCCGGCGGCTCCCTGGGTGTACGAGCACGGCCCGATGAAGCCGAGCCCGGCGTCCTCGAGCGAGCGCACGAAGTGGGCGTCCTCGGCCATGAAGCCGTAGCCCGCGAACACGTAGCGGTAGCCGTGCTCGTGGCAGATCGCGATGATCTGCTGGATGCGCTGGTCCCGCTCTTCCTTGGTGGCGCCGGTGTAGTCGGGCACCGCGTGCACGAACTGCGGGTCGATCATGCGCAGCTCGGGCGACAGCGCGCGTGGGAACACGATCGAGTCGCGCTCCGAGAGCAGCATGCCCACGCGGGTCATGCCCATCTCGCGGAACACCTCGATCGCCTCCTTGCGGATCGGGCCCCGGCACACGATCAGCACGGACATGTCGTCGCAAGCGAACGAGCGCACCCACTCCCAGGGCGAGCTGGCGAGCCGACGGTCGCGATGGACCAGCGGGTTCGCGGTGTAGGGATCGGTCTTGCGGGCGTCGGGGGTCATCAGTGGAACTCCCGCTGCGGCCCGGTCATCGGGCCCGGCACGTAGGAACGGAGCAGGAATTCGAGGTTGCGGCCGAGCACCGCGCGCAGCTCGCTCGGCATCACGATCTCCGAGATCGAGCCGAGCGACAGCGCCTCGCGCGGGTTCATGAGCTCGCGCTCGTAGCGCAGGTTGATCATCGCCTCCTCGTTGCGCAGCCAATCCTGGGCGGCGCGCTTGGCCTCGAGCGCGGCCTCGTCCTCGGTCGCGCCGGCGTTGACGCGCGCCTCCCGCTCTTCGCGCTCCATCGCCAGAGCGCGAGCGCGGATGCGCTTCAGATCATCCTTGTAGACGTACTCCTTGCCGGCCGTGCCCATCACCGCGACGCGCGTGGTGGGCAGCGCCAGCACCAGGTCAGCGCCGGTCGCGTAGCAGTTGAACGCTGCGTAGGCGCCGCCGAAGGCGTTGCGCAGGATCAGCAGGATCCGCGGCGTGCGCACGTCGATGATCGCGTCGAGCATCGCGCGACCGGCCTGCACGATGCCGCGGCTCTCCTGCTCCTTGCCCGGCAGGAAACCGGTGGTGTCTTCCATGAAGATCGTGGGGATGTTGTAGATCGAGCAGAAGCGCACGAAACGCGCGATCTTGTAGGCCGCGTCGACGTCGATCTGGCCGCTCGCCACCGCGCTGTTGTTGGCGATGAAGCCGACCACGTGGCCGCCGAGGCGGCCGAACGCGGTGATCGCGTTGCGGGCGCGCTCGGGCTGGAGCTCGAAGTAGTCGCCGTGGTCGCAGATGCGCTCGATGACGATCGAGACGTCGACCGGGGTGTTGAAGCCGGTCGGCGAGTTGAAGGCCTTGCGCAGCAACGTGTCGATCTCGGTGGTGCGGCGCTCGACGGGGTCGCTGGTCGGTAGAAACGGCGCCAGCACGCGGTTGTTGCTGGGCAGGAACGCAAGCAGCCGGCGCGCAGTCTTGAGGGACGCGAGCTCGTCCTGCACGGTGATGTCCACGACGCCGCTCGCGCCGTGGACGCGCGGCCCGCCGAGTTCGTCGGGGGTCACGTCCTCGCCCAGCACGCTCTTCACCACGCCCGGCCCGGTGAGGCCGAAGAACGTGCCGTCACACTGGATCATGAAGCTGCCCTGGCGCGGCAGGTAGGCGCCGCCGCCGGCGTTGAAGCCGAACATGCACATGATGCTCGGCACCACACCGCTCACCTTGCGAAGCGCGGTGAAGGCCTCCGAGTAGCCGTCGAGGCCGCCCACGCCGGCGGGCACGTAGGCGCCCGCGCTGTCGTTCATACCGATCAGGGGAATCCCGCGATTTCCCGCCAGATACACCAAGTTGGCCAGCTTGCGGCCGTTGGTGGCGTCCATGGAGCCGGCGCGGACCGTGAAGTCGTGGCCGTAGACCGCGACGTCGCGCCCGCCGATGGTGGTGACCGCGGTGACGATCGAGGCGCCGTCGAGGTTCTTGCCCCAGTTCTGCCACAGCACGGTGGGCTGAGCGCCTGG
The DNA here is from genome assembly GCA_964392195.1 of uncultured bacterium. Lineage (GTDB taxonomy): Bacteria > JADJOY01 > JADJOY01 > JADJOY01 > JADJOY01 > JADJOY01. The sequence continues at coordinate 6,010 of CAYMQR010000282.1, forward strand.
GTCCTGGAGCGCCTCGATGCGCTCCCACACCGTCATGCGCTCCTTCGAGTGCTGCTTGAGCCGCGCCATCGTCCCGGACGCGGTGAAGGGGCGGCGCCTCAGCTCGTCGGCGTCGCGGAGGGTCTGGTCGTAGGGGAGGGGCGCCGCGTCACCGGGGCTCTTGGGGAGCGCCTCGGCGAGCGGATCGTCCAGCGTCGGGGCCAGCACGCGCGGATCGCTCATCGGGGATCACACCTCGTGGTTCGGGTCGTGGCTCGGGCGGCGCACCCCCAAGCAGAGCGCGCGGACCGAGGGCGCGAGTATGGCCACTCGCGTCCCTTTCTGTCGCCGATTCGGCGAACGAAATCGCGGGGCGCGCGAGGCACCTACGTCCCCTGATTCAGAGCGCGCGCGCCGTGCTCGAGCTCCGCCATGCGCTCGTGGCCGCTGCGGGCTGCGGATTGCCCAGGGCGCCCGTCGCAGAATCTCTGACGACCCCCGTCAATCGTTTGGCTGAAGCAACCTACCCCTCGGGCGTCAAGTCCATAACACCTGGACTTCCCAAGTAATTTCTGTTGTCCACAGCATCTCGACGAGGCTGGGGCGCTGGTACATCCGATGCAAATGGCCCTGGACGAAGGTGCTCGAACGCTGACCGTCAATTTCAAAGCGGGCACGGCCATGACCATCCCAGCCCCGATTCGCGTGCTTCACCGGGCGAGCCTCGCGATCCTGGTCCTCGCCCTCTCCAGCGCATGCCGGATGGCTCCGCAGGCGGTCCAGATCCCGATGCGCGACGGCAAGAGCCTCGCCGCAGACATCTATCTGCCCACCAACGTCGGCACCCATCCGACGATCCTGATCCAGACCCCCTACGACCGCTCGATCTACCAGGCGCAGCTCCCCTTCC
>CAYMQR010000283.1:0-6829 GCA_964392195.1 uncultured bacterium
CGCGTGCGCCGCCGTGCTCGCGCTCCTCACCCTCGAGTGGTGGGCGCGCGGCGAGAGCCCGCTGCCGGCGCTGGCGGGCTGGGCGATGCGCTCGGGCGGCGGCGCGGCGGTCGCCTGGTACGAGCGGCCGCTGCTCGCGCTGACCAACCTGTTCGCGCCCGGTCGCGTGTGGATGATGGGCTGGGCGCTCTTCGACGCCCTCGTGGTGCTGGCGGTGACGCGGCGATGGCTGGCGCCGGAGGGCGGCGCGCTCGCTCGCCGGGCGATGGCGATCCACGAGGGCGCGGCGCTGCTCACCCTCGCCTCGCACCTCTTCACGCGCTTCGCGGCGAGCGCCTCGTACAGCATCGTGCCGGTGCTGCCGCACCTGGTCGGTCTCGCGGGCGCCGCGGTGGCGGGCGCGCTGGGGATCGGCGCGACCGCGCCGCTCACGACGCCGCCACGGCGGCGGCCGCTGATGCGCGCGGCGGCGGTGGCGTTCGTGGCGTGGTGGGTCGGCTCGGGTCTGCTCGCGGCGGACGAGCGGTTCGCGCGCCGCGAGCTCGACCTCGCCTATCCGGGGATCGCGGTGGCGCGGCTGGTCGCGCCGCGGCTCGCCGAGCGCCCGCTCACGCCGATCGCGTCGACGATGCACTGGGCGCTGCCGCTCGCGATCCACCGCCGCGAAGCGCCGAGCTGCTGCATCCCGCGCTCGATCTGCGAGGTGGGGTGCGAGGCGGGCTTCTTCCAGGGCGGACCCGGGACGTTCGTGTTGCCAGGGCCGGCCGCGCATCCCCACGGCGAGCCCGAGGCGCTCGCGCTCGCGCCCCGGCTCGCGGACGCGGCTCGCGACGGCGCCGCGTCACCGCTCGCCATCGAGTGCGTGGGAACCGACGGCGTGTGGCGAAGCGTGACCGTGATCCCGCCCGACGCGATCGCGGTGATCGCGGAGGCGAGCGACGGCGACCGCGCGCTCGGGGCGCTCCTCGGACGCTGAGTCCACGGCGAAGTCGAAGCACTGCAGGCGGTGGTCGCTGGCGAGCACCGTGCGCAGCCGGTACGCGACCGGCTCGACGCGCGGCCCGAAGATCGTCTGGTCGATCGCCCACAGCGGCACGGGCACCGGGAAGGTCGCCGAGTAGCCAGAACCGACGCGCTCATACGCGTGCTCGTAGCCGGCGGGCAGCGCGGTGAGCCCGAGCGCGCGGCGGGGGGCGTTGAAGTCCCCGACCACGAGGTCGGGAGCGAGCGCCTCGATGCGGTCGTGGAGCCACGCGAGGTGCGGCCCGCGCGCGTCGCCGAGATCCGAGGGCAGGTCCGCGACCAGCACGCGGATGGCCTCGCCGCCTGGCGGCGTCCACGTCACCGGCCACGCCCGCGCGCCGCCGTGCCGCTCGAGCGCGCCGGGCTCGAGGGTGCCGGAGGCGATCACCGCGAGCTGCCAGCGCCGGGCGACCGCCCGGCTCGCCGCCACTCTCGGCACCACCAGCGCCAGCGTGCGCCGCGGCGGCAGCTCGGAGATCACGGTGAGGTCGGCGTGCTCGGCGGTGAGCGCGCGGTTGACCGGGCCGCGACCGGCGAGCCCGCCGTAGACGTTCCAGTGGACGAGGCGGAAGCGCGGCGAGGACGCGGGAGCGATCGCGGCCCGCGCGGGCCGCGCCCAGTGGCTCTCGACGGTGCCCGCGGTGACGCCGGGGATCAGCGCGACCAGCGCCAGCAGCGCGGCCGCGATCGGCCGGCGCGCGTGGCGCGCGCGGATCGACGCGAGCGCCAGCGCCGCCGCGACCAGCACCGACGGCACGTAGAAGCACAGCGCGGTGAGGACCGTGCGATCGCGCTCGACCTGGCCGAGCGACCACAGCGCGAAGACCGCCAGCGAGCCGACCTCGAGCGCGCGTCCCATGACGCCGCCGGATTAGCGGCGCGTGGTGCAGAGCCCGTGCAGCGGGGGCGATCCCTTCGTCGCGGCGACCGATCGCCGGCGCCCGACGGAGCCGTCGCGCGCCCGGCGATACGAGAACGCGCGCCCAGCGCCGCGAGCGTCGATCCCGTCCTGGAGGGCCGCGATCCTTCGCGGCCGAGACGCCGGCGCTACGACGGTCCGAGCGCCACGCCCGCGGCGTCCCACGCGTCGCGGGCGGGCTTTGTGCGCGGGGTGAAGCGGCGCCGTGGCGCGTAGCGCTCGCGGTACCACGCGAGCGTCTGCGCGAGCCCCAGGTCGAGGCGCCGCGGATGCCAGCCCAGCTCGCGTCGCGCCTTCTCTCCCGAGTACGCCCACGCGAGCCCCGCGCTCATCTCGACGCCCTCGCGGACCACCTCGGCTGGCAGCCCCGCGAGCCGCGCCAGCGGACCGAGGATCGGCGCCGCCGCCTTGACCAGCCCCTCGGGCGCGCTGAAGAGCGGCCGGCGGATGCCGGTCAGATCACACATCAGTGCGATCCACTCGCGCATCGTCACCACGTCGGCGCCGAGCACGTAGCTCTCGCCGTCTCGCCCGCGAGACGCGCAGCGGAAGAGCCCGTCGGCGGCGTCCTCGACGTGGACCAGGGTCATGCTCATGGCGTCGAAGCCGCCCACCACCACCAGCCCGCGCACGAACTCGCGGTGGAAGGTCCCGACCAGGCTCGGGTCGCCCGGGCCGTACACCGTGCCCGGCATGCCGATCCGGACCGGCGCGCCGCGCGCGGCGAGCGCGCACGCGAGGTCGTGGGCCTCGGCCTTGGTGCGCTCGTAGAGGCTGCGGTAGTGGCCGTCGTTGACGTGATGCTCGTCGGCGAGCTCTCCGCCGGTGGGTCCGAGCGCCGCGACACTGCTGCAATGGACGATCCGCCGCGCGCCGTGGCGGTGCGCCGCCTCGAGGACCGCGGCGGTGCCGTCGACGTTCACGCGCTGGATGCGGCGCTCGTGCTTGGCGGGGACGCCGAGCTCGTACCAGGCGGCGAGGTGGTAGACCTCGACGCATCCGCGGATCGCGTCGCGGAAGCTCTCCGGATCGGTGAGGTCGCCCGGCACCAGCTCGCAGCCGAGCTCGGCGAGCGCGGTCGCCTTGGCGGGCGAGCGCACCAGCGCCCGCACCTCGCGCCCCTCGCGCCTGAGCTGCGCCGCGAGGCGCCCGCCGATGAAGCCGGTGCCGCCGGTGAGGAACGCCCGCGTCATGGTGGCGCGGAAGGTACCGGAGCCGCCGGCGGCGCGGCGACCGGGGTCGCGATCCCCTTCTTCGGCTTCGGCGGCGCGGGCTTCCAGCCACCCCCGGTGGTGAACGACTCCCAGCCCCACTTGAGCCAGCGGATCAGGGACGCCGCGATCCACAGCGCCCACGCGAGCATCGCGAGCCGGTAGGCCCACAGCGGCACCGACACCAGCCACGCCGTCGGCAGCGTCGCGCCCGACCGATCGCTGAACCAGCGCAGGCCCGACGCGGTCGAGCCGTTGCCCCGGATCTGCATCTCGGGCTGCCCGAGCAGGCCAGCCTGGATGCCCACGAACAGGACGCCGAGGGCCGCGGCGGTCAGCAGCGCCAGCGCCACCTGCACGAGGTTGAAGGTGCGACGGCGCTCGGGATCGCCGAGCCAGGCGATGCGCTCGCGCCGGAGCCCGAGACCGAGCAGCCACACCGCCACCACCGCGCCCGCCTGCACCGGGAGCTGGGTGAGGCCGATCCCGAGCCCGAACCAGTGGTGGGCACGCAGCGGCGTGATCGTGAGCCGCCCCAGCCCGATCGCGATCCCGAGCAGCACCGCGAGCGTGCTCCAGAAGAGCACCGCCGGTCCGAGCCGCGGCCCGCCGGCGAAGAGCACCCAGCGGCCCGGCGACGGCTCGACGAAGACGGTCGAGTTCACGCTCGGCGCGCCCACGTCGACGCTCGGCGTGGTGAAGCGGGCGCCGAGCCCGCGGGCCTCGCGCCACACGATCCTCGCGAGCTGGCTGCCCGGGTTGATCGGCAGCGTCACCCGCGAATCCTCCATGCGGAGCGGCTGCGAGATCCCGCCCACGTACACCGCGGTGAGCTCGACGCCCGGCGGCAGCGTGACCACGTGGCGGCCGCCGCGGCTCGAGCGGATCGAGAGCGTCAGGGTGCAGTCGGTGGAGCGCAGCCCCGGGCTCACCGCGAGGCGGCTCGAGTCGATGGTGAGCGTGGCACCCGGCACGCCTTCCGGGCGGGAGATCGCGAGCTCGAGCTTCTCGCCCGGCCAGGGGTGCCACTCGGGGATGCGCACGCCGGTGCTCGACCCGGGATGGATCGGCGCCAGGCCGGCGGTCTCGACGTGCCAGAGCGTGCTCGCGCCGAGCCGCCACACCTCGACGAAGTCGGCGCTGGCCGGCGCGACCAGCTCGATCGATCCCTTCTGCTCGAGCGTCGAGAGCCACCCCACCGCGTCGGATCCCGCGGCCAGCGTGACGAGCACGTGGCCCTTCTCGACGCGGACGCTCTCGGAGGTGACCGACTCGCCGGGGAGCAGCGGGATCTGCGCGGTCGCCGGCACGCCACCCGGCGAGAGCCGCGTGACCCGCGTCTCGACGCCCCACTGGAGGCCGAGGTCGAGCTGGCGGGTGACGAGCAGGAAGCTCGGCAGGACCTGCGGCGACTCGGCGTCCAGGCGATCGGGATCGACCGGCTCGCTGCGCTCGCGGCGCAACGTCACGCTCGAATCGGGCTGGCCGTTCTCGTGGACGCCGTCGACGGTGAAGCCGGGCGCCACGACCTCCAGCCGCGTCGGCGCGAGCGGCAGCGGGATCGTCACGTCGTCGCGCTCGGGGAGCGGGCCGTCGAGGAGCAGCTCCCTCGCGCCCGCGGGCAACAGCGCCCACACGGTGCCGTTGCCGTCGTCGATCGCGGGCGCGGGCTTGGCGTCGACCAGCACCTGCGCCGGCAGCCACGAGCTCCCGCTGCCCGGCAGCGGGATCGCGGTGTCGGCGAGCGCGGCGACCTCGAGGCGGATCTTGAGGCGCCCGCCGCTCGCGTCGAGATAGCCGCGCGCCAGGCTGGCGCAACGCGGATGGCACTCGGGGCGCTCGGTGAGGCGCGCCTCGAGCTGATCGAGGAGCTCCTGGCTGGGGAGCTCGGCGCGCGCCGGCGTGGCCGAGGCGACGAGGCCCGCGAACATCAGCGCCGCGGCGGCGATCCGAGGCGTGCGCCCCAGGCCGCCCGCGAGCTTCTTCCAGTCGAGGAGGCGCAGCACCAGCGCCGCGAGCAGCGCCGCGCGCAGCACGTTGAGGCCCGCGTTGACCGCGGGCGAGAGCAGGTAGAGCGTGACGGGCTGGCCGCGCTGCACCGGACCGCTGAACTGGAGCTCGATCGCGGTCCACGACCACGACGGGATGCCGGGGCCGGTGTTCACCACCGCGTTGGGATCGATGCGGTCGAGGGCTTCGTTCGCTTCGCTCGCGAACGAGCTCAGGGATCGGCTCGCCTTGTAGTCGCGAGCCATCGGCGAGCGCGGGGCCCGTCTCGCTTGCTCGCGAGCCCCGTTCAGCTCGTCGAGCAGCCCTGAGCTCTGTTGCTGCATCGGCGCAGCCGCCGGCGCCGTCGGGTAAGCGAGGCGCTCGCCCTCCTCCGACCCATCCGGCGCCGTGTACCAGTACTGCGCCAGCGCCGGGTACATCGCGGTCCGCACCTGCCACACCAGGAACGGCACGGCGACCAGCGCCAGGTAGCCGGCGATCACGATCCAGGCCCCGCGCGCCCAGCGCCGCGCCCTGCCCTCGCCGAGCAGGCGCAGCGCCGCCTCGAGCGCGAGCACGACGAGCACGAGCCACGCGAAGCCGTGCTCCTCGGGGTGGATCAGCACCAGCCCCACCAGCGCGACCCCGCCCCACAGCCACCCGAAGAGCCGCCGGAACGCGAGCGCCGCGATCAGCACGAGGAAGAAGTCGAGGAGCGTCCAGTTCTCCACCCACGTGCCCGGCACGCGGTCGGCGCCGCGCGCCGCCAGCACCCGCCAGCCGGGCGGCACGTGCAACGTCGACGACAGGCTCTCGACGTCCGCGTCCCACGACACCGCGGGCAACGTGCGCAGCGCGCCCTCGATGCGGCTCTCGGCGCCCAGCTCGAGCGCCCCGTGGCGGACCTCGATGCCGTCGCGATCGGCGCCGGGCCGGCGCGTGACCACCTGATCGCGGCCGTCGAGGGTCACGCGCCCGAGCACCGTGGGCGCCGGCATCTCGAGGCGGAAGCTCGTGTCGAGCGAGCCGGTCATGTGATCGCGCACCGTGTACCCGCCGCCGTCGAAGTCGAGCCACAGCTCGCGCTCGAGCGTGAGCCGGTCGGGCTCGGGCGGGTCGTTGCCGCGCCGGCGCTCGGTGAGCGTCATCGTCTCACCGGGCGCCATGCGGTAGGCGGGCAAGCTCTTCCAGTCGTCGCCGAGCGTGGTCTGCTGCGGATCGACGGCGGTGACGTCCTCGATCTCCACGACGCGCAGCGCGGGGCGCGCGTCCCACACCCACACCTCTTCACCGCCCTCGGACCAGAGCTCGGTCGGCGTGGGCAGCGCCAGCGCCGCCACCGGTCCGTCGTGGCGCGCGACGAGGTCGATCCTCCACTCGCCGGGCCGCACCTGGACGCGCAGCCGGCCGTCGCTCTCGAGGCGGGCCGCGAGCGGGCTCGCGAGCGAGAGCGGCGTGAAGCCGGCCGGCAGCGCCGGGCCGAGGTGGACCTCGCGCGCCTTCCCCGAGACCGCGAGCTCGATCCGCGTCGAGAGCTGGAGCGGGACCTCGTCGGTGACGCGCCGGCTCACCCGCACCGTCACGCGCTCCTCCTCGGCGGGCGCCTCGACGGCGCGGCGCAGCCGCAGCCGGCCGGCCGCGTCGCGATTCGGGAACGCCACCGCCGCGCCGCGCAGGCTCACGCTCA
>CAYMQR010000284.1:0-6821 GCA_964392195.1 uncultured bacterium
GTGAGTAGCGACGCCTCGAACGCCGTCGTATCGCCGGGCACGCGGCGCGTGCCCCTCCGGCGCGCCGGAGGCGCGCCCTCCACACCGCGATCGAACGGCCGGCGCGCCCTTCACGGCGGCGCGGGGATGGTCGGGTCGCCGGCGGCGCACGAGCCCAGGAAGTGGCCGTACTGGTAGGTGCCGTCGGGGTTGTCGAAGAGCGCGTAGTGGCCGTCGCGCGGGTACTGGACCACGCCGAGGGTGACGCGCGAGCCGTCGCCGGCGAGCACGTTGCCGCTCACCGGAGGATCGAGCGCGTCGAGACCCGCGATCGCCATCCCCTCGATCGGCTTCGCCACCCGGCCCACGACCGGCGCGCCCGCCGCCACCGCGTGCGCGCCGGTGGTGGTGTAGGGCACCTGGAAGTCGAGGAGCCCGTCGGAGAAGAACACGCTGTGCGGCACGCCGCGCGGGCGCTTGGCGTAATACGGCGCGTAGTTGAGCGGGTCGCCCTCCTCGATGAAGAGCTGGAGGAGCTGCGCGAGCGGGTGGAAGAGGTCGAGCTCGTTGGTGGCGAGCGCGCCCGCGAGCGCCTCGACCAGGTACACGACCGGCACCGGCAGGGTCTTCTGCAGCAGCGTCACCCGCAGCCCGCCGCCCGAGCCGCTCATCACGGCGCAGCCGATCTGGTCCTCGGCGCCGACGAAGAGCGGCCCCTCGGTGCCGCCCTGCGAGTGGCCCATGAAGTGGACGCGGCTCGCGTCGAAGCGGGTCTCGACCCCCTCCGGGTGAAGCTCGGCGGGGATGACGAGCTGGCGCACGAAGCGCATCTGCTGGACGTTGTCGGCCGCCGACTGGCGCAGGTTGTCGCGCGCGGCGACCGGGCGCAGGTAGTTGAAGAAGAAGAACGACCAGTCGGTGTCGCCCTCGACGCGCGTGCCGTGGATGGGCTGGTCGATGCCGATCGCGGCGAGCCCGTTCTGGGCGAGGTCGATCGCCTCGCGGCGCACCAGGCTCTCGTAGTCGCCGCCGGTGCCGTGGGCGTACACCACCACCGGCCAGCCGCCCGCGGGCGGCGCGCCTTTCGGCACCGTGACCGAGAAGCGCAGCGACTCGGTGCGCTGAACGATCGGGTCGCCGCTCGAGTCGAACAGGATCTCGCCGCCCTGGTTCAGGTAGGGCGGCGTGCCGGTCTGGAAGTTGGGGCTCGCGTAGTGGCCGGTGAACTCGTAGAAGTCGGGGTACTCCTTCTTGAAGACCAGATCGCTCGGCGGGCCCACGGCGACGTTGGCGTGGATGAAGTCGCGGATGCGGAACATCTGGCCGACCACGTCGCGGGTCGTGAACACCGTCGCCGCGGCGACCTCCTCGGGCGCGGGGCCGTCGACCTCGCGCAAGGTGTCCCAGAGCGGCTGGTAGGCCTCGACCAGGCTCGCGACCCGCGCGTCGCCGCCGGCGCGACCGGCGCGGATCTGGCGCAACAGCGGCGCCGCCACGAGGGGAGCGCCGGAGGTGTCATTCACCGCGGTGGTGACGACGAACGCGTAGCGCGTCGAGGAGCGCAGCGGGAAGCCGAGCAGCGGCGCCACCGCGAGCAGGTTGCTCGGCTCGTAGATCGTCGGCTCGTACTGGTACGAGACCACCACCGGGATGCGCGCGCCGCGCTCGGGTGACGCCGGGTCGATGTCGAGCAGGAACACCGACGACTCGGGCGCGAGCGACGCCTCCGCGCCGAACGGCAAGGTCGCGACGTCGATCGCGCCGGTGAGGCGGAAGAAGCCGCCGTGGTTGGTGCCGAAGCCCGCGCTGGTGTCGGCGATCTGTCCCAGGTAGGCGCCGATGAACTGGCGCAGGCTGGGCGGGCCCGCGGGGAGCGGGAAGCCCGTCAGGTCGATGCGCCCGTCCGCGCGCAGCCGGAGCGGGTTGGGCCACGGGAAGTCGAAGTAGCCCGCGGTGCCGTCGAGCGCCGCCAGGTCGAACATCGCCTGGGTGCCGTGGTCCGCCGCGCCGTCACCGCCGTCCGAGCCGCATCCCGCCGCGAACGCGAGCGCCGTGCTCGCGATCGCCGCCCACGCCCAGCGCCGCACCCCCCCTCTCGATCGTTCCACGCGCGCCGTCCCTCCGCCCGGCGACTTTGCCCCGTGCGCGCACGGCGGCGCAACGGGTGGCCTCGCCCGCCGCGGCGGGCCGGCGCGCGACCGGCGCCCTCGAAACCCGCGCGTGCGGTGGTTACTCTCGGGCGTTTACCCGGCACTCCGACCTCATGACTCCGACCCTCTCTCGACCTCGCCCCGCCCGGGCGTCCGCGCTCGTCGCCGCGCTCGCGGCGCTCCTCGTCGCTCGTCCCGCGGCGGCGGCGTCCGATCCCGAGCCGCTCGACATCGGCGCCAGCGAGCGGCTGCTGGTGATCGCGCCCCACCCCGACGACGAGACCATCGCCAGCGCGGGCCTGATCCAGCGCGTGCTGGCGCGGGGTGGCAGCGCGCGGGTGGTGCTGGTGACCGCCGGCGACGGCTACCAGGACGCGGTCCGCCGCATCACCCCCGAGGTCCCGCCGCAGCCCCGCGAGTACGTCGAATACGGCGAGCACCGCATCGGCGAAGCCGAGGCGAGCGCGAAGGTGCTGGGCGGCGAGCGCGTCGACGTCGAGGTGCTCGGCTTCCCCGACGGCGGGCTCAAGGCGCTCCTCGACGAGCACTGGCCCGCGAACAAGCCCGAGCGCTCGCTCACCACCGGCGCCGCCGATCCGCCCTACGACGAAGCGCGCGCGCCCGCCCTGCCGTACAGCGGCGCGAACCTGCGCGGCGAGCTCGCGCGCATCGTCCGCGAGACGCGCCCGACGCTGGTGTGCCTTCCCGACCCGATCGACATCCACCCCGACCACGCGGCCGCGGGCGTGTTCACGCTGCTCGCGCTCGAGGACTGGAAGGGGTCTCGGGCAGCGCGGCGCCGCGAGCCGCGCCTGGTGAGCTACCTGGTCCACTGGCCCAACTGGCCGGGCGGCTGGACGCAGGGGAACCCGACCCTCGGCGAGCTCGGCGCGCAGCCGATCGAGTTGCCGAACAAGCTCCCCGAGCGCGCGGCCACCCTCGCGACGCTCTCCCTCGACGACGCCGAGGTCGCCACCAAGCGCGCCGCGCTTGGCCGCTACGCGAGCCAGCTCGCGATCAGCCCCGGTTTCCTGAACGCGTTCGTGCGCCGCACCGAGCTCTACTTCGAGCTGACGCCGCCGGACGTCGAGGGCGTGGTGGCGCACTACCCGTGGGCCGCGCCCGGCCGCGGCGGCGAGGCGACCCGCCACGCGCGCGACGCATCGCCGGCGCGCGAGGACGTCCGTGCAAGATGAGGTCGAGGTGGCGTGCCCGTTCTGCGGCGAGACCGTGGCGCTGGTGATCGATCCCGAGACCAGCGGCACCTTCGTGCAGGACTGCGACGTGTGCTGCAACCCGTGGGCGGTGACCGTCGAGCGCGACGCCGACGGTGACCCGTACCTGACCGTCGAACGCGCGCAGTAGCCGTTCGCGAGCGGCGGCGCTCGCCGCGTCGTATCGCCGGGCACGCGGCGCGCGCCCCTCCGACCCGTAGGGGAGGGCGTCAGCCCTCCCGCGATCCGGCGCGCCGAGGCGCGCCCTCCAGACCGGAATCGGGGGGCGCGAGCGTCAGCCAGGCGCTATCCTCGCGGGACCGCGCTCACCCCGCCACCCCAGAGACCTCCTTGAGCTCCGTCGAGCCACCCGAGCCGCGCGTCATCACGATCCGCGGCGCCCGCGAGCACAACCTCAAGGACATCGACGTCGTCCTGCCACGCGACCGGCTGGTGGTGGTCACGGGGCTCTCGGGCTCGGGCAAGTCGTCGCTCGCGTTCGACACCCTCTACGCCGAGGGCCAGAGGCGCTACGTCGAGAGCCTCTCCGCCTACGCGCGCCAGTTCCTGGAGCGCATGGAGAAGCCCGACGTCGACGCGATCGACGGGCTCTCTCCCGCGATCGCCATCGAGCAGCGCACCACCAGCCGCAACCCGCGCTCCACCGTCGGCACCGTCACCGAGATCCACGACTACCTGCGGCTCTTGTTCGCGCGCATCGGCAAGCCGCACTGCCCGACGTGCGGGCGGCTGATCGCGAGCCAGACGCCGCAGCAGATGGCGGACCGCGTCCTCGCCTACCCGCCCGAGACTAGGGTCCAGGTGCTCGCGCCGCTGGTGCGCGGGCGCAAGGGCGAGTTCCGAAAGGAGCTCGAGGAGCTCAAGCGCAAGGGCTACCTCAGGGTGCGGATCGACGGCGAGCTCCACGACCTCGACGAGCCGCTCGCGCTCGACAAGAAGGTCGCGCACACCATCGAGGTGATCGTCGACCGGCTGGTGGTGCGGCCCGGCATCGAGCGCCGCCTCGCCGACAGCCTCTCCACCGCGCTCGTCCTCGCCGACGGACTGGTGGTGATCGTCGGCGCGCCGGGCGGCGACGACCTGCTCAGCGAGCGCTACGCATGCGTCGAGCACGGCACCAGCCTGCCCGAGCTGACGCCGCGTATGTTCTCGTTCAACAGCCCGTACGGCGCGTGCCCGGGCTGCGACGGGCTCGGCACCAAGCTCTTCTTCGACGAGGAGCTGGTGATCCCCGACCCCAAGCGCTCGCTCGCGGGCGGCGCGATCGCGCCGTGGCAGCGCAAGAACGAGGACGGCTCGTCGGCGTACGGCGGCGTGATCGAGGGCCTCGCGAAGCACCTGCGCTTCGACCCCGAGACGCCCTGGAAGGACCTCCCGGCCAGGACCCGCAAGGCGATCCTCCACGGCGCCGGGCCGGAGGAGATCGAGTTCGTCTACCGAACCGCGCGCAGCGAGACGACCTACCGCAAGGCCTGGGAGGGCGTGATCCCGAACCTCGAGTCGCGCTACCGCCAGACCGAGAGCGAGTGGGTGCGCGAGGACGTCGAGCGCTTCATGAGCGTGCGCCCGTGCGCGCAGTGCGGCGGCGCGCGGCTCAGGCCCGAGAGCCTCGCGGTGCGGATCGGCGACAAGAGCATCCGCGACGTCGAGTCGCTCTCGATCGGCGCGGCGCGGCGCTTCCTCACCGGGCTCACCCTCGAGCCGCGCGATCGCGCGGTCGCCGAGCGCATCGTGAAGGAGGCCGGCGAGCGCCTGCAGTTCCTCGAGGACGTCGGCATCGAATACCTGAGCCTCGACCGCACCGCGGCCTCGCTCTCGGGCGGCGAGGCGCAGCGCATCCGGCTCGCCACCCAGATCGGCTCGGCGCTGTCGGGGGTGCTCTACGTCCTCGACGAGCCGTCGATCGGCCTGCATCCGCGCGACAACGATCGCCTGATCCGCACCCTGGTGCGGCTACGCGACCTCGGCAACACGGTGGTGGTGGTCGAGCACGACGAGGCGATGATCCGCGCCGCCGACTGGGTCATCGACATGGGCCCGGGCGCCGGCCAGCTCGGCGGCGAGCTGGTCGCCGCGGGCACGCCGGACGAGGTGGCCGCGACCCCGAGCTCGCTGACCGGCCAGTACCTGAGCGGCGCGCGCTCCATCCCGGTGCCGGCGACCCGCCGCGCGCCGCAGGGACGCTGGCTCTCGATCAAGGGCGCGCGCCACAACAACCTGAAGGGCGTCGACGTGCGCATCCCGCTCGGCTGCCTGACGTGCGTGACGGGCGTCTCGGGCTCGGGCAAGAGCAGCCTGGTCATCGACACGCTCTTCCCCGCGCTCGAGCACAAGCTCATGGGCGCGCGCGCCACCATCGGCGCGGTCGAGCGCATCGACGGCATCGAGCAGCTCGACAAGGTGATCGACATCGACCAGTCGCCGATCGGCCGCACGCCGCGCTCCAACCCCGCGACCTACACCGGGCTCTTCACGCCGATCCGCGAGCTCTTCGCCGAGCTGCCCGAGTCGAAGGTGCGCGGCTGGGGACCCGGCCGCTTCAGCTTCAACATCAAGGGCGGGCGCTGCGAGGAGTGCTCGGGCGACGGCATCGTCAAGATCGAGATGCACTTCCTGCCCGACGTCTACGTGACCTGCGACGCCTGCCACGGGCAGCGCTACAACCGCGACACCCTCGAGGTCACGTTCAAGGGCCGCTCGATCGCGCAGGTCCTCGACCTCACCGTGGACGAGGCCCTCGAGGTGCTGGGCGCGATCCCCGCGATCCGCACCCGCCTCGAGACGCTCAAGCAGGTCGGCCTCGGCTACGTGCGCCTCGGCCAGCAGGCGACGACGCTGTCGGGCGGCGAGGCGCAGCGCGTGAAGCTCTCGCGCGAGCTCGCCAAGCGCTCCACCGGCCGCACCGTGTACATCCTCGACGAGCCCACCACCGGGCTCCACTTCGACGACGTGCGCAAGCTGCTCGAGGTGCTGACCCGGCTCGTCGACCAGGGCAACACGGTCATCGTGATCGAGCACAACCTCGACGTGGTGAAGTCGAGCGACTGGATCGTCGACCTCGGGCCCGAGGGCGGCGACGGCGGAGGGAAGCTGGTGGCCGCAGGACCTCCCGAGGAGGTCCTGCACGTCGCGGCGTCACACACCGGGCGCTTCCTGCGCGAGGTGCTCGTGCCGCGCTGACGGCGGTCGGTGCAGGGATCGACGCGGCGCGCGGCCCTCCGGGCCCTGGCGTCCCCGCTCCGCCGGCGGGAATCGTCCCGATCGGCCCCGCGCACGAAGAAGCGTGCGCCTCCGGGGCGTCCTCGTAGGGGCGACCGCGAGGTCGCCCGCGATCGGGCGCGGCTCGAGCCACGAGAGGACTCGACAATGGGCGCGTCGCAGCGCGACGCCGCGAGCGAAGCGAGTGCCTCGGGGGTGGGACCCGCGCGAATTCATTTCGCGCGGGCGGGGGGCTGGA
>CAYMQR010000285.1:0-6779 GCA_964392195.1 uncultured bacterium
AGACGTTGTCGCCGAGCAGTACGAGCGCCTCGGGCCGGATGCCGCGGATCGCGTCCCACACCGGCGCGGGGCGCCCCTGCTTGAAGCATGAGCCGAAGGCGAGGCGGGTCGGGGCGGGCGCGGGTGGCGGTGAGTCGGCAGCGCGGGCCGCCCCGGCGGCGAGGACGAGCGCGGCGACGAGGGCGAGGATCGTGCGGCGAGGTTCCATCGAGCGCGCCTCCGGGCGGGGCCGAGAGTACAGCAGGAGACCGTACAGGATCCTGGCAGGGAGAAGCCGCGCCGACCGGCCGTCGCCCGCGCGGCGATCGGGCCAGCCGCGGCCGCGACGGAGCGCAGCCCTCCAGGCTGGAGGGCAGGCGCCGAAGGCGCCGTGCTCCGTCGGCGCCGCGCTCAGCGGGTGCCGAAGTCGTCGGTGTGCGGGAAGTAGGCCTTGGCGCGCTCGAGGTCGATCGCGACGAAGAGCCCCTCGGCTTCGGCGGTCAGCACGTCGCCGTCGAAGACCTGGCCGAGGACGTAGCTGCGCTTGCCATCCTCCCGGTCGTGGCGCGCCTCGAAGCGCACCTCGCGGAAGAGCGGGGTGGGGCGGTGGTAGCGCACGGTCAGCTTGGCGGTGAAGCCGAAGTGGCCGCTCGCGAGGTTGGCGAACGCGAGCACCTGGTCGAGGACGCTCGCCACCATCCCGCCGTGGACGTAGCCGGGCGGGCCCTCGTAGGGCTGGGTGAACGTGACGCGCCCGACGACGTGGTCGTCGAGGACCTCGACGGCGACCGGCGGCGCGAGCGGGTTCAGGTGCCCGGTGACGAGGTTGCGGGGCAGGAACCGGGCGGGCTCGCGGGCGTGGTAAACGCGCGGCAGCTCGCTCGGGCCGGGCTCGCGGGTGTGCGGGTCGAGGCTCTCGCAGAGCGCCCGCACGCGATCGTTCAGCTCCTCGATCCGCGCCGCATCGGCGTGGCTTCGCACCACGCGCTCGACCAGCCCGCGGACGTTCTCGACCAGCGCGGCGAGCGCCACGTCGTGGGCGGAATCCTCGTCGCTCATCGTCGCCGCTCGCGCGCCGGATCCTCTCGCGCTCAGGTGCCCGTGAAGTTGGGCTTGCGCTTCTCCTTGAAGGCGCGCGGCCCTTCCTGGGCGTCCGAGCTCATGAAGATCGGGAAGCCGAGCTCGAGCTCGTGGGCGAGGGCGTCCTTCTCGGTCATGCCCTCGGTCTCGCGCAGCGAGCGCAGCACCGTCTGCACCGCGAGCGGGCCGTTCTCGGCGATCTCCTTCGCCACCTTGACCGCCTCCGCGAGCGCCTGGCCGTTCGGCACCACGCGCCCGATGAGGCCGATCTCCTTCGCCTCGGCGGCCTTGAGGTGGCGTCCGGTGAGGAGGATCTCGGCGGCGATCGTGTAGGGGATCTGGCGGCGCAGCCGCACCGTCGAGCCGCCGAGCGGGAAGAGGCCCCACTTGACCTCGGACACGCCGAAGGTCGCCCCTTCGGCCGCCACCCGGATGTCGGTGCCCTGGAGGATCTCGGTGCCGCCCGCGATCGCCGGTCCCTCGACCGCCGCGATCAGCGGCTTCTTGGTGCGGTAGTGGCGCAGGAGCGCCTTCCACTGCAGGTCCGGGTCCTCCTGGAAGCGCTTGACCCACTCGTCCTCGCCGTAGCCGCCCATCATCGCCTTGAGGTCGGCGCCCGAGCAGAAGCAGCCGCCCGCGCCGGTGAGCACGATGGCGCGCACGTCGGGGTCCTCGTCGGCGGCGATCCACGCGTCCGCCATGATGGCGAGCATCTGCGGCGTGAACGCGTTCTTCTTCTCGGGGCGGTTCATGGTGACGATCACGACGTGTCCGTCGCGTTCGACCAGGCAATGCGGCGCGGCATCAGACATGGCTTCCTCCGGTGCGGATCCGGGCGCGAGTGAAACACGTTCTACTCGCCCGGACAAGCCGCGCCGCGCGTGTTTTCGCGGCTAGAACGCGTTCCATTCGCCTTGCCCGCCCAGGTGGAACATGTTCTACTTTCGCGCCCCGAGCGGCCCGTTTCGGCCCTCCGGCCAGCCCTCGTCCGGGAGGATCATCCATGACCGTCCCCACGTCCCTCGAAGCGCGCAAGGTCCCGCCCGCGGCGGTGGCCGGTCTCGACCTCTACGACGTCGACCAGTACGTGGCGGCGCCTCCCCACGAGAAGCTCAAGAAGCTCCGCGAGCACGCGCCGGTCTACTGGAACCCGGCCGGCGGCCGCGGCGCGCCGGGCTTCTGGGCCTGCACGCGCTACGAGGACGTGGTGCACATCTCGACGCACCCGAACCTCTTCTCGTCGTGGAAGGGCGGCACCAACATCGAGGACTACGACGAGGAAGACCTGCCGGCGATGCGGGCCATGATGCTCACCATGGACCCGCCCGAGCACTCGCGCTACCGCAAGATCATCTCCAAGGGCTTCACGCCGCGGATGGTGCGCGAGCTCGAGCCCAACGTGCGGCGCGTCGCCCGCGAGATCGTCGACAAGGTGGCGAAGAAGGGCCGGTGTGACTTCGTCGCGGACCTCTCGGTGGAGCTGCCGCTGCAGGTGCTCGCCGAGCTCCTCGGCGTGCCCCTCGAGGACCGCCAGAAGCTCTTCGACTGGTCGAACTGCATGATCGGCTTCGACGACCCCGAGTTCCGCACCTCCATGGAGCAGGGCCGCATGACGGCCATGGAGATCTGGGGCTACGCCAACGAGCTGATCGAGAAGCGCCAGGAGAGCCCTGGCAGCGACCTGATCAGCGTGGTGATGCGCGGGGAGGTCGACGGCGAGCGCATCTCGGTGGCCGAGATGGACGCGTTCTTCCTGCTGCTCACGGTCGCGGGCAACGAGACCACCCGCAACCTGATCTCGGGCGCGATGCACGCGCTCTTCCAGCACCCCGACCAGCTCGAGCGGCTCTACGCCGACCCGAGCCTCATGCCGTCGGCGGTCGAGGAGTTCCTGCGCTGGGTGACGCCGGTGATGTACTTCCGCCGCACCGCGATGGAGGACACGGAGATCCGCGGCGTGCCCATCAAGGCCGGCGAGAAGGTCGCCATGTACCACCTGTCGGCGAACTTCGACGAGAGCGTCTTCCGGGATCCGTTCAAGCTCGACGTCGGGCGCCAGCCCAACGAGCACCTCACCTTCGGCATCGGCGAGCACTACTGCATGGGCGCCCACCTCGCGCGCCTCGAGATCCAGGTGTTCTTCGAGGAGGTGATCGGGCGCCTCAAGAACCTGAAGCTCGAGAGCGAGCCGCGCCGGCTGCGCTCCAACTTCATCAACGGCGTGAAGGAGATGCAGGTCTCCTTCACTCCCGAGCGCTGAGCGAGGCATAGATGAACTTCGCGTTCAGCGACGAGCAGGAGGCGTTCCGCGACAGCCTCAAGCGGTTCTTCGCCGCGCACGCCTCCTCCACCGAGGTGCGGCGGCTGATGGAAACCCCGCAGGGCTACGACCCGGCGGTGTGGAAGCAGATGGCCGGCGAGCTCGGCCTCCAGGGGCTGCGCATCCCCGAGAGCCTCGGCGGGCTCGGCTTCGGCTTCCTCGAGCAGCTCATCGTGATGGAGGAGATGGGGCGGGTGCTCTTCCCGTCGCCCTACTTCGCGAGCGTGTGTCTCGCCGCCGACCTGATCCTCGAGGCGGGCAGCGACGCGGAGAAGAGCGAGCTGGTGCCGGGTCTCGCCGCCGGCGAGCGGCTCGGCGCGGTGGCGTGGCAGGAGCCGGGAGCGGGCGCGGCGCCCGCCGAGATCCGCATGACGGCGAGCGCGCGCGGCGCGGGCTTCGTCCTCGACGGCGCCAAGAGCTACGTGATCGACGGCGCGGCGGCGGACGCGGCGATCGTCGCGGCGCGCGCCGCGGCGGGCGAGGGGCTCTCGCTCTTCGTCGTCGACGGCGCGGCGAGCGGGCTCCGGCGCGAGCTGCTCCACGGCCTCGACGCCACCCGCAAGCTCGCGCGCCTCGACTTCGCGGGCGTCGAGGCGCGGCTCCTCGGCCAGCGCGGCGCGGCCGAGGCGGCGCTCACCACGGTGCTCGATCGCGGCGCGGTGCTGCTCGCCGCCGTGCTGGCGGGCGCCGCGGCGCGCTCGCTCGAGATGGCGGTCGACTACGCGAAGATCCGCGTCCAGTTCGGGAGGCCGATCGGCTACTTCCAGGCCATCAAGCACAAGTGCGCCGAGGTGCTGCTCGAGGTCGAGAGCGCGCGCGTCGCGGCGCACTGGGCGGGGTGGATCGCGGGCGAGAGCCAGGGCGAGCTGCCGGCCGCGGCGAGCCTCGCCAAGGCGTTCTGCGGCGACGCCTTCCAGCGCGCCACCGCCGAGCTGATCCAGATCCACGGCGGCATCGGCTTCACCTGGGAGCACGACGCCCACCTCTACTACCGGCGCGCCCGGGTCGACGACGTGCTGCTCGGCGACTCGACCTACCACCGCGCCCGCCTCGCAACCCAGCTGGGGCTCTGACCCGGCGCCCGCGAGGGCGCCGGGCCGGGACGTCGCCGTGGGGCAGCGGCTCCACGGCCCGGCGGGGCGCGCTCGCCGAATGCCACAAAGTGCCAGCAGCTTTTGCCACAATTTGTGGTCGAAACGGCCACTTTGTGCCAGTTTTTCGTGGTATAAACCGCTTGCAATAAGGCCGATCCGTGGCTGAAAACAGGCCATTTTCGGACCCTACAGGGCCCAAAACGGCCCCCAAAGGCCGTTCGCGGGTCGAGCGTGGCCGGATCGCGCGGGCCGCGGCCCCGGATCGCCCGCTTCCCCGCCCTGGTCGCGCCCGCCGCGCCGCGGGTAGGCTCGCGCCACCATGAGCGAGCCGACCCCCTCGAGCAGCGTGCGCTGGCTCGGCCACGCCACCGCGCTGGTCGAGCTCGGCGGCGCGCGCTTCCTCACCGACCCGGTGCTCTCGCGCTACGTCGGCATGGTGGTGCGGCGCCTCGCACCCGCGCCGCCCCACGTCCGCGAGCTGGTGCCGCTCGACGCCGTGCTCGTCTCCCATGCCCACTACGACCACCTCGACCTGCCGAGCGTGCGCGCGATCCGCCGCGCCAGCGGCGACCGGGTGCCGCCCGCGGTGGTGCTCCCCGGCTACGCCGACCTGGTGACCAAGGCGGGCTATCCCGACGTCCGCACCCTCGACTGGTACCAGAGCACGGTGCTGCCCTGCGGGGCGCGCGTCACCGCGATCCCCGCCGCCCACTTCGGCGGGCGCGCGCCGTGGCGGCGCCGCACCGGCTTCGGCGGCTTCGTGATTGAGCACGCCGGCCACGCGGTGATGTTCGCCGGCGACACCGGCGCGTGCGATCGCTACGCGGAGGTGGGTGAACGCTTCGCGATCGACGTGGCGCTGCTGCCGATCGGTGCTTACTCGCCGCCGCCGTTTCGGCGCGTGCACATGGCGCCCGAGGACGCGCTCGACGGGCTCGTCGAGCTCCGCGCGCGCTACCTGGTGCCGATCCACCACGCCACGTTCCGGCTCTCCGCCGAGCCGATGGGCGCTCCCGCGCGGCGCCTCGAGAAGCACGCGCGCCGCCGCGGTCTCGACGCGCGGGTGGCGCTGCTCGGGCCCGGCGAGCGCTTCCCGATCCCGCCGCGGGCGGCGTCGTGAGCGCGCGCGCCGGGGAATCGCTCGGCGAGCCGCTCGACGAGCGCGCCGTGGCGCTGCTGCGGTTCTGGTTTGGCGACGATCCCGACGCACCCGCCATCGCCGAGGGCGCCGAGCGGCGCTGGTTCGCCGGCGGGCCGGCGATGGACGCCGAGTGCGCGCGCCTGTTCGGCGACGACCTGGCAGCCGCCGCCCACGGCGACCTCGACGGCTGGGCGGCGACGCCGCGCGGGCGGCTGGCGCTGGTGCTGCTGCTCGATCAGCTTTCCCGGAACGTGTGGCGCGGCACGTCCGCCGCGTTCGCGCAGGACGCCGCCGCGCGGCGCCTCGCCACTGAAGCGGTGGAGCACGGCCTCGACCGCGCGCTCACCGCGCCGCAGCGGGTGTTCCTCTACCTGCCGTTCGAGCACGCCGAGTCGCTCGCCGATCAGCGCCGCAGCGTGGCGCTCTTCGAGGCGCTCGCCCGCGAGGTGCCCGAGCGCGACCGCGCGTCGTTCGAGCGCACCGCCGAGTTCGCGCGCCGGCACGCTGCGGTGATCGAGCGCTTCGGGCGTTTCCCGCACCGCAACGCGATCCTCGGCCGCGAGTCCACCGCCGAGGAGCTCGCGTTCCTCGCCGAGCCCGGCTCGTCGTTCTGAGCCGCCGCGGCCGCGCGCGGCTTGCGCGGCGGCGCCGCGAAACGTCACCGACTGTCGGTGAGGTGACGGATTGTCTCGGCCGCGTCGGCGGACACGTCCGGATCGACGGCGAAGCGCGCGACATCGCTCGGCCTTCGGTAGCGCTCGCGTCGCCCTCGCTTGGCACCGCGAATGCTCTCTCGAGGATCATCGGGCGGGGAAGGGGAGACGATCGTGACCCAGACCGGCGGCGTGCGCGTGGCGAAGGTGCGGTGGGCGGCGGCGGTGCTGGGCTTCGCGGTCGCGTGCGTCGGCGCGAGCGGCTGCAAGCTGTGCACGGACTTCCCCGCCGACAACCCGTGGAACACCGACGTCTCCGCCTATCCGGTGCACGCCAACTCGGCCAACTACATCGCCGCGATGGGCGCCGCGAAGACGTTGCACCCCGACTTCGGGACGTTCTGGAACGGCGGCCCGATCGGCATCCCGTACGTCGAGATCGGCGCCGACCAGCCGAAGGTGCCGATCAGCTTCTACTACGACGACGAGAGCGACCCCGGCCCGTACCCGAT
>CAYMQR010000286.1:0-6745 GCA_964392195.1 uncultured bacterium
TACCTGCGCGACAACCTGAAGGTCCGGTTGGAGAACTACGTCCAGCGGGAGCTCAACTACGCGATCGTGGACGAGGTGGACTCGATCCTCGTCGACGAAGCGCGTACCCCGCTCATCATCTCGGGCCCGTCCGAGGAGAGCACCGACAAGTACTACGTCGCCAATCGCATCATCCCGAAGCTCGCGATCGAGACCCACTACACGGTCGACGAGAAGGCGCGCACCGTGGCGCTCACGGAGGAGGGCGTCCCGGCGGTCGAGGGGCTCCTCAAGAGCGGCAACCTCTACGATCCCGAGAACGTGGAGCTGCTCCACTGCGTGAACCAGGCGCTGCGCGCGCACGCGCTCTTCAAGCTCGACGTCGACTACGTCGTGAACGACGGCGAGGTCATCATCGTCGACGAGTTCACCGGCCGGCTGATGCCGGGGCGCCGGTACTCGGACGGTCTCCACCAGGCCCTCGAGGCGAAGGAGGGCGTGAAGATCGCGAGCGAGAACCAGACGCTCGCGACCATCACCTTCCAGAACTACTTCCGCATGTTCTCGAAGCTGGCCGGTATGACCGGCACGGCCGACACCGAGGCTGCGGAGTTCCACAAGATCTACAAGCTCGACGTGATGATCATCCCCACCCACCGTCCGATGGTCCGCAAGGACTTCCAGGACGTGGTGTTCCGCACCAAGAAGGAGAAGGACGACGCCGTCATCGCCGAGATCAAGGACTGCTACGAGCGCGGACAGCCGGTCCTCGTGGGCACGATCTCGATCGAGGACTCCGAGCACCTCGGCAAGCTGCTCAAGCGCGACGGGATCCCGCACCACGTCCTGAACGCCAAGCAGCACGAGCGCGAGGCGGAGATCGTCGCCCAGGCCGGTCGCTACAAGGCCGTGACGATCTCGACCAACATGGCGGGCCGCGGCACCGACATCGTGCTGGGCGGCAACCCCGACCTGCTGGTCAAGCACATCGTCGACCCGGAGGAGCGCGAGCGGCGTCTGGCGGAGTTCCGCGAGAGCTGCGTCGAGGAGCGCGAGCAGGTGCTCGAGGCCGGCGGGCTGCACATCCTCGGTACCGAGCGGCACGAGTCGAGGCGCATCGACAACCAGCTCCGGGGACGTTCGGGTCGTCAGGGCGACCCGGGAAGCTCTCGGTTCTACCTGTCGCTCGAGGACGACCTGATGCGGATCTTCGCGTCGGACCGGGTGAGCGCGATCATGCAGCGGCTCGGCATGGAGGAGGGCGAACCGATCGAGGCCGGGATCGTCACCCGCGCGATCGCGAACGCGCAGAAGAAGGTGGAGGAGCGCAATTTCGACGTCCGAAAGCACCTCCTCGAGTACGACGACGTGATGAACAAGCAGCGCGAGGTCGTCTACTCGATGCGCCGCAAGATCCTCTCCGGCCATGGCACCAAGGAGATGGTGCTCGAGTACATCGAGGACCTCGTCGAGCACGTTCTCGAGCTCCACATCCCGGCCAAGGCCCACCCAGAAGACTGGAACCTGGAGGCGATCACCGAGGCCCTGTTCCAGCAGTTCGGCGCCCGCTTCGAGATCGACCTCGGGCAGCTCGAGCACCTGAACGAGCAGGCTCTCCACGCCCGGGTCTCGCAGATGGTGCTGGCGCACTACGGCGAGCGTGAGGCCGAGATCGGCACCGAGCTGCTCCGGCTGGTCGAGCAGGACATCCTGCTGCGCACCATCGACTCGCTTTGGAAGGACCACCTGCTGTCGATGGACCACCTCAAGGAGGGCATCGGGCTGCGCGCGTACCGGCAGGTCGACCCGCTCCGCGAGTACCAGCGCGAGGGGTTCGAGTACTTCACCGCCCTCGTCCGCCAGGTGAAGGCCGACGCCGTCGGGATCCTGTTCCGCATCCACGTCGAGAAACCCGAGGACGTCGCGCGCCGCCAGGCACAGCAAGCCCGCGCGCCCGCGCGGATCACGCTCACGCGCGGGCCCGCGCCGCAGCCCGCGACGGCTGCCGCCGCGCAGCCCGCGAGCGGGCCGGCGCCCGAGGCGGCGGAGGGGCGTGGCGGCCAGGGGCGAGGCGCCCCGCCCCCGCCGCCGCCCAAACCCGTCACGGTCCGGAACGAAGGACCGAAGGTCGGCCGGAACGATCCCTGCCCGTGTGGTAGCGGCCAGAAGTACAAGAAGTGCCACGGCAAGTGACCGCGCCGCTCCTCGCGACGAGAGCCCGAACGAGACCATGAAGAAGACCAGCTCTCGCAGGACGGCCCGAGCCGTCGTCGTCCCGGGCTTCCGGTTCGCAGGGATCGCGTGCGGCATCAAGGCGACCGGCGCGTCCGACCTGGCGCTGATCGTCAGCGATCGGCCGGCCTCGGCCGCGGGTCTCTTCACCACCAACCTCGTGCAGGCGGCGCCGGTGGTGGTGTCGCGGAAGCGCGCCGCGTCTGGCCTCGCACGAGCGATCGTCGTCAACAGTGGCAACGCCAATGCCGCGACCGGTGCACGCGGTGCGGCCGATGCCCTGGCCACGACCCGGTGCCTGGCAGGCGCGCTCGGGGTCCGCGAGAGCCAGGTGCTGGTCTGCTCCACCGGTGTGATCGGCCGCCCGCTTCCCATGGAGCGGCTCCTCGGTGGCATCCCGCGCGCGATCGGGGCGCTCTCGGAGCGCGGGCTCGAGGCCGCGTCCGAGGCGATCATGACCACGGATACCCGGCCCAAGCGCGCCTCGCGGCGCGTGACGCTACCGGACGGGCGGCGCGTGACCCTCGCCGGTTTCGCGAAGGGCGCGGGCATGATCGACCCGCGGATGGCGACGCTGCTCGCGTTCGTCGTCACGGATGCGCCGATCCCGCCAGCCGTGCTGCGAGGCCTGCTTCGCCAGGCCAACGAGCAGAGTTTCCACCGCATCACGATCGACGGTGATCGCAGCACCAACGACACGGTGCTGGCGCTGGCCAACGGCGCGGCCGGCGGCAAGCCGCTCGAGCCCGGGAAGCGTGGTTGGACCGAGGTCGCCGACGGCTTCTCGGCGGTCATGCGTGAGCTCGCCCTCGGTGTCGTCGCGGATGCCGAAGGGTGGACGCGGACCCTCCAGATCGAGGTCACGGGGGCGCGTCACGAGCGCGATGCGCTGGCCGCCGCCAGGGCGATCGCCGGGAGCCTACTGGTCAAGACCGCCGTCCACGGCGCCGACCCCAACTGGGGCCGCATTCTGGCCGCCGCCGGATACAGCGGCGCTCGATTCGACCCGGCCCGCGCCGTGGTGTCGATCGGTCCGGTGAAGCTCTACGACCGCGGGCGGCCCGCCGGTCCCGGCTCGCTTTCACGCGCGTCCGAGCTCATGCGGACCCGCGAGCTGGTTCCGCTGCGTGTGGACCTGGCAGCGGGACGAGCCCGGACCACGGTCTGGACCTGCGACCTCTCGGCGGAGTACGTGAGCATCAACGCCGACTACACGACCTGACCCGTCGTGGGGCGGTTGCCGCCTCGACGCACCGCGTGATAGCTACGTTGGATTATTCGGCTTCCGGATCGGCCACCTCCCCGGTGGTCCACCCGGCGCCATTCCCACCCTGCGGACCCGATGCCGGCGGTGGGCTCCCGAAGCGGAGCCTCGAGCACGGGGGAGATGCAGGGGAGGCTCAACCGCACGGGTGATTCCATGTCCTATGTTTCGGTCAAGGAGCTGCTGGACGCCGGCGCTCACTTCGGGCACCAGACCCGGCGCCGTAACCCGAAGATGAACCAGTACATCTTCACGGCGCGCAACGGCATCCACATCATCCACCTCGACAAGACCCAGAAGCTCTTCGACAAGGCCTACGACTACGTGGTCGAGTCGGTGGCGTCCGGTGGCGACATCCTGTTCGTCGGCACCAAGAAGCAGGCGGAAGACGCGATCGAGGAGGCGGCCAAGGGCTGCCAGATGCACCACGTCACCAAGCGCTGGCTGGGCGGCACGCTCACCAACTTCCGTACCGTCCGGCAGAGCGTCGAGAAGCTCAAGAAGATGGAGAGCCTGCTCGAGGACGAGGAGCGCGCGCGGCTGATCGGCAAGAAGGAGCAGCTCGCGATCCGTCGCCGCATCGAGAAGATCGAGCGCTCACTGGGCGGCGTGAAGAACATGAAGGACCTGCCCGGCTCCCTGTTCGTGATCGACATCGGCAAGGAGCGAATCGCAGTCGCCGAGGCGCGCCGTCTCGGCATTCCCATCGTCGCGGTCGTCGACACCAACTGCGACCCGGACCTGGTCGACTACCCGATCCCCGGCAACGACGACGCGATCCGCGCCATCCGGCTGTTCTCGGCCAAGGTCGCGGAGGCCGTCAGCCTCGGTCTCGCGGCGCGCGAGGAGCGCGGCAGCCGCCCGCGCCAGCCGCGCGAGGCGGAGGAGGGCGATCGCGATCGCGTCAGCATGGGAACGTACGTCGACCGGCGCGTGATTCGCGAGTCGCTCGAAGCCGACATCGAGGAAGAGGCGAGCTGACGCGCGAGCGCCGGCACCCAGGAGACAGCCGTGGAGATCAATGCGAGTGACGTGAAGAAGCTCCGGGACATGACCGGAGCGGGGATGATGGACTGCAAGAAGGCGCTCGGCGAGACCGGCGGCGACTTCGAGAAGGCGGTCGATTTCCTGCGCAAGAAGGGCATCGCGTCGGCCGAGAAGCGGTCGGGACGCGACGCGACTGAGGGAATCATCCAGCACTACGTGCACTTCGATCAGAAGAAGGGCTGCCTCGTCGAGCTGAACTGCGAGACCGATTTCGTCGCCCGGACCGACGTGTTCCAGGCGTTCGCGAAGGACGTCGCGCTGCACGTCGTTGCGAAGCGTCCGAGCTACCTGAAGCCCGAGGACGTGCCGGCCGACGTGCTGGAGCGTGAGAAGGCGATCCACCGCGATCAGGCGGCGGCGAGTGGCAAGCCAGCGCAGGTGATCGAGAAGATCATCGAGGGACGGCTCGCCAAGTACTACGAGGAGGTCTGCCTCCTCAACCAGACGTTCGTTAAGGACGACGCCAAGTCGGTCGGCGAGATGGTGAAGGAGCTGGCGAGCAAGCTCGGCGAGAACGTCCAGATCCGCCGCTTCGTGGTGTACGAGGTCGGTCGCTGAGGAGCGACGCGACCGATCCATCCCCGGGCGCTCCGCCCCCGGCGTTCGCGCGCGGGCGCGCCGGGTTCCCGATGCTGTAGGATCTCGTGGAATCCCGAGCCGAAGACGCCTACATGACCCCGTCCGAAGCGCCGCCCGCTCACCGCAAGTACAAGAGAGTACTGCTCAAGATCTCCGGCGAAGCGCTCGCGGGTGACGTGGGGTACGGCATCGACCCCGCGGCGCTTGTGAGGATCGCGCGCGAGATCCTGGAGGCGAACGCGAGCGGCGTCGAGGTCGGCGTCGTGGTCGGTGGCGGCAACATCTTTCGCGGCCTCCAGGCGGCGGCGTCGCACGGCCTCGACCGGGCGATCGCGGACAACATGGGCATGATGGCCACCATCATGAACGGTCTGGCGCTCCAGGATGCGATCGAGCGGCTCGGCCTGATGACGCGCGTGTTGTCGGCCATCGAGATGCAGCAGGTCTGCGAGCCGTTCATCCGCCGCCGCGCCATCCGCCACCTCGAGAAGGGGCGGGTGGTCGTGTTCGCGGCGGGAACGGGCAACCCGTACTTCACGACCGATACGGCGGCAGCCCTCCGCGCCGCCGAGATCCACGCGGATGTCCTGCTGAAGGCGACCAAGGTCAACGGCGTCTACGATCGCGATCCGGTGAAGCATCCCGACGCGACGATGTTCGAACGGCTCACGTACCGGGAAGTCATCCAGCGCGGCATCCAGGTGATGGACACCACGGCGATCGGCCTCTGCATGGACAACCACCTTCCGATCGTCGTCTTCAATCTCCTCGAGCACGGCAACATCCAGCGGGTGGTGGCGGGTGAGCCGATCGGCACCCTGGTCACGGAGTGAACCGTGGAGAACGACGTCCTACACGACATCAAGGACAAGATGGACAAGGCCGTGCAGTCGTTCGTGAAGGATCTCACGAAGATCCGCACGGGACGTGCACATCTTTCGCTGCTCGACGGTATCAAGGTGCAGGCGTACGGCAGCCCGATGCCGCTCAACCAGGTCGCCAGCATGAACGCCCCGGAGCCGCGCCTGATCGTGATCCAGCCGTGGGACAAGAGCCTGATCGGCGCGATCGAGAAGGCGATCCTCACGAGCGACCTCGGTCTCATGCCGAACAACGACGGCAAGCTGATCCGCATCCCCATCCCGCAGCTCACGGAAGAGCGCCGCAAGGACATCGTGAAGTCCATCCGCAAGCACGCAGAGGCTGCGCGGGTTGCGGTCCGTAACGTGCGCCGCGAGGGGAACGAGTCGCTCAAGGAGCTCGAGTCCGAGGGGCTCATCACCGAGGACGACGAGCGGCGCTTGCACGCCGAGGTCCAGAAGATGACCGACGATCACGTCGCGCGCCTCGATCAGATCCTCGCCGACAAGGAAAAGGACATCATGGAGGTCTGAGCGCCGCGCTCGGACCGTCGTGAGGTCCAGGGATCCACGTCCGCCGTCCGCGCTCGTCCCACCGCGCGATGTCCCCGGTCGACCCGACACGCGAGCCTGGCGAGACCATCCCGCCCGGTGCGCCCAGCTCCTCGAGCACCTTGGACGAGACGACCGAGATCGAGCGGTTCCGTCGCGAGCTGGGCTCGGCTCGCCTTCCCCGCCACATCGCGGTCATCATGGACGGCAACGGCCGCTGGGCCACGCAGCG
>CAYMQR010000287.1:0-6742 GCA_964392195.1 uncultured bacterium
GCAAGGTCGAGCGCTTCACGGTCATGTGCGGCCCGCCCGCCGACTGCCGCGAGAACCTCGCGGCGGTGGTGATGCCGACGGGCGCCGCGGACGAGCTCGGCGTCGAGCTCGACGCGGGCGTCGTCTACCACGTGATCGAGCACCTCACCTCCGAGCTGCGCCTCGGCCAGCTCTGGAGCGGCCACGCGTTCGGCCCCGACGCCAAGGACGTCACCGCGGTGCGGGTGCAGATCGCGGCGGAGTGGTGACCGTCGTCGGTCGTTCCTGGGCTCGGAGGGACGGCCTCCTGGCCGTCCGCAGTCGGCGGCCCGCCGGGAGGCGGGCCCTCCGAGATGCATCACCGGAGCGTGAGCACCCACCACGCGAGCGCGGCGGCGGCGCCGAGCACGATCGCGACCGCCGCCACCCACTCGAGCCAGCCCGCGCGCCGCGACCCGCCGCCGTACGCGAACCCCACCCGCGCCAGCGCGCCGCTGGTGGCGTCGAGGTGGTAGAGCGGCAGCCCGCCGAACACCAGCCAGTACTCGAGGAGCTGGCGGCGGGTGTCGTTCTCCGCGGGTGAGCGCTCGCCGACGCCGCTCTTCACCTCGACCAGCGCCAGCCGCCCGCGCCGGCGCACCAGGTAATCGGCGCGCACCGCGCACTCGATCCGCACGCCGTCCACGACCACGTGCGCGACGTCCTCGACCTGCGAGTCGAGGACCTCGAAGCCGAGCTCGCGCAGCCGCGCCGCGGCCTCGCTCTCCGCGACCCGGCCCGCCCGGAAGCGGGCCCTGAGCCGCGAGCGGCCCCGCCAGCGCTGCGCCGCGGCGCCCAGCGCGAGGCCGATCACCAGCCCCGCCGCCAGCGCGCCCACCGCGACCTCGACGAGCCGCGGGTCGAGCGCGCTCACCTCATCCCCTCACCGATGGATCCCGGCCGATCGAACGTCGCGGCTCGGCGACCGTAGCGCGGGGGCACGTCCCCCGCAGGGCGTCGAGCGGGGGACGTGCCCCCGCGCTACGAAGCCGACCCGATCCGTGAGCTCCGCTCAATAGAGCTCGGTCGTGATCACCCGCGCGTATTCGGCCGCCATCAGGTCGAAGCCGGCCGCGTTCGGGTGGAGACCGTCGGCGAGGATCGCCGGCAGCCCGCCCGGCGCCGCCTGGAACGCGATCTCCATGTCCACGAACGTGGCGCCGGTGTCCTGCGCCACGAACAGCAGCGCCTCGTTGTAGTCGTCGATCACCGCGTTGCGCGCGCCCTCGGGCGGACCCTGGCGGCCGCAGCACACGTGCGTGACGCCCGAGATGATCGCCCGCGCGCCCGACACGTTGATGCGGTTCACGATCGCCTTGATGTTGTCGGTGTACTCCTTCACCGTCACGCCCTCGAGGCTGTCGTTGGCGCCGAACTCGATGATGACGAGGTCGGGGCGCACCACCGAGAGGTCGTAGTCGATCTTGTCCACGCCGATCGACGACACCGTGCTGGGGCGGCCACGGTTCACCACCGAGTCGCGCGGCACGCCGAGGAGGTCGGCGAGGCGCGGCTCGTAGCCCGAGCTGGACTGGTCCTCGGGGTAGTTCGGGTCGCCGGTGCCGGCGGTGATCGAGTCGCCGAACGCCATGATGACGTTGCCCGGCACGGTGCCGTTGCAGTTGTGGTCGACGCCGCCGCCGAAGACCTCCGGCGCGCCCGGGAACGTGCTGGCGTCGGCGTCGTTGCAGTCGGGCCCGGGGTCGCTGCCGCCGACGTAACGGACGAAGGTGTCCTGGTCGTCGTCGTTGGCCTGGATGCCGTCGCAGTCGTTGTCGAGGGCGTCGCTCAGGACCTCGTCGGCGTCGGGGTTGACGGCGGGGTCCTGGTCGTCGCAGTCGTTGCCGCCCGGGTAGGCGTTGCTCGGGAAGTGGTCGTGGTCGTCGTCCGGGATGTCGAGCCCGTCGCAGTCCTCGTCGATGCCGTCGTTGGGGATCTCGTCGGCGAACGGCGACACCGCCGGGTTGGCGTCGTTGCAGTCGAGCGGCGTGGCCACCAGGTCACCGTCGCCGTCGATCGAGAAGTCGCCGATCGCCTGCAGCGCGAGCAGCTTCTGGCCGTCGAACACCGACACCCGGTCCACCACCGCGGAGAACCGGCCCTTCTCGGTGGTGGTGAAGTGGACGAGGTTGCCGTCCACCACCGGCGCGCCGGTGAGGGCGCGCGCGTCGACCAGCAGGTGGATGCCGCCGCGGGTGGTGACGAAGATCTGCTCCTCGCCCGCGTTGTAGATCATCTCGAACGCTTCCTCGGGCGCGACCACCACGTCGAACGCGCCCTTGGTGGCGCCGATCGCGATCGAGAACGGGTCGGGCAGCGGCGGCAGCGCCTTCGCGTCGTAGCCGATCGTGCCGTCCGGGTTGCCGCTGAACGCGAGCGCCAGCGCGAGCGGCCCGAGCTGCGTGCCGTGGCCGTCCATCTCGATCCGACCGTCGCCCTGGATGCGCGCGAAGCGCACGTTGCCCGCCAGGTACACGGGCACCCGGCCGGGGCCGCTGTCGGTGCCACCACCGCCGCCACCGCCGCCGCCGCAGCCGGACGGGGCCGTGAACCCGGCCAGCGCCCACAGTGCGAGCACCGCCCACCGCTTGCACCCCTGGCTACGGATCGTCCGCTTCATGTCGAGGGCCTCGCTGAGTCGGCCGGGCGCCGAGGGCGCCGGCGGTCGGCTCGCGCGGGACGAGCCGGATCGGAGAATCGCGAGAATAGCACCGTGTCCGCCGCCGACTTCAAGCGCGGTTTCCACTTCGCGGCGGCGATGGGTACCCTCCGGCGAGCCGCGTCGGGCCGCGCCGCCGGCCACGCGAGACGTCCCCGGAGAGCCACCATCATGACCGAGAACCGCGCCCGTCCTGGGCTCTCCCCGTGGGTGATCGTGGCCGTCGTGGTGGCGCTCGGCGTGATGGCGGGCGCCACGATCTCGATGTTCCGGACGCCGGTGCCGCCGCCCGAGGGGAAAGCGAGCGATTGCGACGACGCGACCCGCGAGAAGGACGAGCCCAAGGTCGTCGACAAGGGCTGCCCGATCGACAGCGGCGCCTTCCAGGCCCCGCCGGTGGTGGAGGTGCCACCCACCGCGGCGGCGGCGCCGCCCTCCCCCGCCGCGCCGCCGGCGGCGAGCCCCGCGGCGGGAGACGCGCCCGCGCAAGCCGAGAGCGCGCGCCGCAAGCTCGACGAGGTGCTCAAGAGCCCCGGCTTCAAGCAGGTCCTCGACCGCCAGGTGCACTCGCAGCTCGAGGAGATGGACGGCGCGCTCCACCTCGCGCCCGAGCAGAAGGAGAAGCTCGCGGCGCTGCTCGCGCGGCAGGCCGAGGCCGGCGTCGCGATGGGGTCCGCGGTGCTCGGTGGCGGCGACGCGGCCGCCGGGCCCGACGACGTGTTCGCGATCCAGAAGGAGATCGAGGACGTCCTCACGCCGGCGCAGCGCCGCGACTACGACGCCTACAAGAAGGCCAAGGCCGAGCAGGCGCGCGAGCGCCAGCGCGACAACGAGGAGCGCACCCTGGTGGGATCGCTCGGCCTCGATCCGTCGCAGCGCGACGAGGTCTCGCGGCTGGTCGCCCAGTCGTCGCTCCAGGCGGGACCCGCGATCGGCGAGGCCGAGCGGGAGGCGCTCGCGCGCACCGCACCCGGCAGCCCGGAGCGCAACGCGGCGATCGCCCGGCTCTTCGAGAAGGACGTCGAGGACCCCGCGCTGACCGCGCGGCTGACCGCGGTGTTGCGCCCCGAGCAGCTCGCGCGGTACCAGGAGTATCTGGCCCGCAAGCGCACCCAGCGTGAGCAGGTGAAGCTCATGCTCGCGGGCGGCGCGGCGCCCGCCACTCCACCGCCGTGACGGCGCCCGACCCGATCCTGCTCGTCAACCCGTCGCTGTGGGCGGGCTACCGCGGCACGTGGTTCGGGCGCTTCGTCGAGCTGCTCCCGCCGCAGAACCTGCTCGCCGTCGCCGCGCCGCTGGTGGCGGCGGGGCACCGCGTGCGGGTCCTCGATCTCTCGCTCGCGGCGGACGCGGCTGGCGCGCTCGACGCCGAGCTCGAGCGCCATCCGCCCGCGCTGGTGGGGCTCACGTTCCTGTCGCCGCAGGAGGGACAGGTGGCGCCGCTGGTGCGGCGCATCCGCGAGCGCGCGCCGCGGGCGCGGCTGTGGCTCGGCGGAGTCGGCCCCACCGTGGACCCGGCGGGGGTCGCGCGCCGGCTGGCGCCGGACGGGATCGCGATCGGCGAGAGCGACGTCACGCTGGTCGACGTTCTGGAGCGCGATCCGCGCCGCGACGAGCCGCCCGCCGGCGCCGCGTGGGTGCGAGACGGCGCGCTCGTCCAGGGCCCGATCCGGCCGCTCGTCGACGACCTCGACGAGCTCGCGCTGCCGGCGCTCGAGCTGGTCGGCGCGCGTGACTACATCCGCGGACGCCGCGGCGCCGCCGCGCCGATCGAGACGTCGCGCGGCTGCGTCTACCTCTGTACGTTCTGCACCAAGGCGGTCTTCGGCGGGCGCTTCCGCGTCAAGTCGCCGGCGCGTGTGGTGCGCGAGATGCTGCGCATCCGCGACCGCGGCTACGCCGAGGCGGTGGTCTACGACGACACCTTCAACCTCTCGATGCGGCGCGCCCGCGAGGTCGCCGACGCGCTGATCGCCGCGGGCTCACCGCTGCCCTGGAACTGCCGGGTGGGGATCCGCGCCGACCGCGTCGACGCCGACCTGCTGGAGCGGATGCGCGCCGCGGGGTGCTACCGGGTCTCCTTCGGCGTCGAGAGCGGCGACCAGGCGGTCCTCGACTCGGCCAGGAAGGGCACCGATGTGAACGAGGTCACACGCGCCTTCGCCCTCGCGAAGCAGGCCGGCATCGAGACCATGGCGTTCTACATCCTCGGCCTGCCCACCGACACCGAGGTCAGCATGCGCGCGACCGCGCGCTACTCGCACCGCATCGACTCGACCTTCGCCAAGTTCAACGTGTTCATGCCGCTGCCCTCGACGCCCGACTGGGACGAGTTCGAGCGCCGCGGCCTGCTCGCTCCCGACGCCGCCGCGCGCCTCGACTTCCACCGCGTCGGCGACGGCTGGCGCCACCCCACGCTCACGCCGCGCCAGATCCGCCGTGCCCACACGCGCGCGTTCCTCGCCTACTACGCCCACCCGCGCCGCCTGGTCCGCGCGCTGCGGGCGTGGCTCGGGACGCCGGCGAGCACGCTGCGCCGCGCGCTGGCGTTCGACCGGGACCGCACCGGCGCGCGCGCCGCGCGCGTGCCGGCGCGCCTCGGCGCGGGCGCCTGATTCGCACCGCGACCGCGGCGCCCCGGCGGCCGCGCGCGCAGACATTTCCTTGCATTCGTCGGCGGCCGCGCGCTGGCGCGTGGCTCGCGCGCGTGTGTAGCATTTCCGGAGGTGGTGTGACGCCAGCGTGACACCGCCGTTCCGTGACCACGTCTCTCCCGAGGTGTCGATCGTGCGAATCGCCCGCTGGCTCCTGCCTTGCCTCGCCGTCGCCGTGATGGGCGCCCAGCCCTGCAACCCGGGCCCGCAGCCCTGCACGACCGACAGCGACGGCGACGGCGTGTGCGAGCTGAGCGACGTGTGCGCGGCCTTCGACGACCACGTCGACACCGACCTCGACGGCGTCCCCGACGGCTGCGACGCGTGCCCGGCGGATCCCGGCGGCGACGCCGACGGCGACGGCGTGTGCGACGCGTCCGACCCCTGCCCCCTCGATTCGCCCGACGACGCCGACCACGACCTCGTGTGCGACTCGAGCGAGCGCTACCCGCAGGACGGCGCCATCCACGTCGACGAGCTGCAGGCCAAGGGCACCCACAACAGCTACCACGTGCAGCCGCTGGTGCCGTTCGACCCGAGCCACAAGTACACCCACGCGCCGCTCCCCACCCAGCTCGGCGAGCAGGGCGTGCGCGCGTTCGAGATCGACATCCACCTCCACGAGGACGGCTTCCGCGTCTACCACCTGCTCGCCGTCGACCCGATCAGCAACTGCTACAGCCTGGTGGACTGCGCGACCGCGATCCGCGACTGGTCGAACGCCCACCGCGGCCACGCGCCGATCCAGGTGTGGATCGAGGTCAAGGACGACCTCGGCGGCTTCCCGATCGACGACCTCGGCCAGGTCGACACGCTGCTACGCGGCGTCCTCGGCGACGACCGGCTGTTCACTCCCGACGATCTCGCCGCGGGCTATGCCTCGCCGCGCGCCCGGCTCGACGCCGTCGGCTGGCCGACGCTCGGCGAGCTGCGCGGCAAGGTCATGTTCATGCTGCTCGACGGCGACGCCCACCGCGACGACTACACCCATGGCGGCACCACCCTCGCCGGGCGCGTGATGTTCGCGACCGCCGACCCCAACCAGTTCGCGCTGCCGTGGGCCGCGGTGTCGAAGATCAACGACCCCGCCGACCCCGAGATCGCCGCCGCCCACGCCGCCAGGATCCTGGTGGCGAGCAACTCGTGCGGCGCCGGCTCCACCACCGCCGAGTGCGACGTGTCACGCGCCGCCGGGCTCGCCAACGGCGTGCAGATGCTGATGGACGACTTCCCGGCGCCGGTGTCGAGCCGCCCCGACTGGCTCGACATCCCGGGCGGCACGCCCGAGCGCTGCAACCCGGTCACCGCCGGACCGAGCTGCACCGCCGCAGCGATCGAGAACCTGGCGCCCTGACCCGCGCGGGGGAGCGCCTCTCCGATTCCCTCGGAGGGCCCGACTCCCGTCGGGCCG
>CAYMQR010000288.1:0-6725 GCA_964392195.1 uncultured bacterium
GCCGTTCCACCCGTCGTGGATCCCCGGCTACCCGCAGACCCAGAACCGGATGACGCTCATCCGGCTCACGACCGAGGACGGCGTGGTCGGCGTGAGCGCGGGCGCCGCCTTCGAGCGCGAGCGGCAAGGGCTCGGCTCGCTGCTCGGGCCGTACCTGATCGGCGCCGACGCCAGCAACCTGACCGAGATCCGCCAGCGGCTCACCGAGGCGTCGTTCCTCGGCTGGCACAACTGGTGGATCGAGCCGGCGTTCTGGGACATCCGGGGGAAGCTCGAGGGCAAGCCGGTCTACCAGCTGCTCAACCCGGAGATCGGGCGGGTCGAGCGCGTCCCGGTCTACGCGTCCAGCGGCAGCATCCGCCCCATCCCCGAGCGGCTCGCGTACCTCGATCGCATCCGCGCCATGGGGATCACCGCGGTGAAGCTCCGGGTCCACTCGTTCGACGAGCGCGAGGACCTCGCGGTCGTCGAGGCCGCGCGGCGGCATCTCGGAAGCGGCTTCACGATCGCGGTGGACGCGAACCAGGGCTGGCGAGTGGCGCTGATCGACGACGCGCCGCTCTGGGACCTCGAGCGCGCCACGCGCTTCGCGCGCGCCGTCGAGCCGCTCGAGGTGGCGTGGCTGGAGGAGCCGCTCGAGATGCACGACTACGAGGGCCTCGCGCAGCTCCGCAAGTCCACCACCACGCCGATCGCCGGAGGTGAGCTGCTCTCCGGCTGGCACGACGTTCGCACCGCGTTCGAGCGCGGCGCACTCGATCTGTACCAACCCGACGCGCTGTTCTGCGGCGGGCTCGAGACGAGCCGTCGCGTGCTCGCGCAATGCAGGATCGAGGGGCTCTCCTTCTCACCTCACACGTGGACCAACGGGATCGGCCTGCTCGTCAACCTTCACCCGTTCGCGGCGCACCCGGAACGGCACGTGCTCGAGTACCCGTTCGAGCCGCCCGGCTGGGTCCCGGCGGCACGCGACGGGATCCTGAGCCAGCCGATCGAGGTCGGCCGCGACGGGACGATCGCGGTTCCGCAGGGGCCGGGGCTCGGCATCGAGCTCTCCGAACGGGCGCTGGCGCGCTACGGCACGCGCTTCTTCCAGATGACCAAGACCACGCTCGCGTTGCACACCATCCGCACCAAGGGCTTACGCGCCACCCTCGAGCTCAAGCGCAAGAAGGATCGCCGCGGCACCACGCCGTCGACCTGAACCGTGCCATGACCCGCGCGCCACGCGCGCCGCTCCGGGCGATCGCGCTCGCGTGCGCGCTGACGGCCCCGCCGGCGGTCGCGGCGAGCTGCGAGCGCGTCGAGGTCTGGAGCCGGGCCGGGTGCCCGCACTGCATCGAGGCCGGCCGCTACCTCGAGGACCTCCGCCGGCGCCGCCCCGGGGTCGAGGTGGTGACGCACGACGTGGAGCGGGAGAGCGGCGCACTCGCGGCGCTGCAGCGGCTGGCCGAGGGCGAGCACCTGGCGGGGGCCAGCGTGCCCACGTTCGCGGTGTGCGGGACGGTGGTGGTGGGCTTCGACGACGCCGGCACCACCGGCCGCCGTATCGAGGCGATCCTCGAGGGGTCCGCCCCCGATCGGATCGGGGCCGGCGACACGGGCGTCGACCTGGGCTGGCTGGGACGGATCCGGCTCGACGACCTCGGGCTCCCGCTTTTCACCATCGTCCTCGGACTCGTCGACGGCTTCAACCCGTGCGCGATGTGGGTGCTGCTGTTCCTGCTCTCGATCCTGGTGAACCTCCGGGATCGCCGCAGGATGGTGCTGATCGCCGGCACCTTCGTCGTCGTCAGCGGCCTCGCCTACTTCGCGTTCATGGCCGCGTGGCTGAACGTGTTCCTGCTGGTCGGCATGTCACGGCCGGCGCAGGTGGCACTGGGCGTCGCGGCGCTCGCCATCGGCGCCGTGCACGTCAAGGACTTCGTGGCGTTCGGACACGGGCCGACGCTCGGCATCCCGGCCGCCGCCAAGCCCGGGATCTACGCGCGCGTGCGGCGCGTGGTGAACGCCGAGGCGCTCGGCCCCGCGCTCGCCGGCGCATTCGTCCTCGCGCTGCTCGTGAACGTCGTGGAGCTGCTGTGCACCGCCGGGCTGCCGGCGCTCTACACGCAGATCCTGGGGCTCCAGGACCTCGACCCGCTCGCTCGATACGGCTACCTGACGCTCTACAACCTCGCCTACGTCGCCGACGACACGTTCATGGTCGCGCTGGTTTCCCTCACCTTGACCCGCCGCAAGCTCGACGCGGCGAGCGGACGGTGGCTGAAGCTGGTGAGCGGCCTCGTGGTGATGGCCCTCGGCGTGATGCTGATCGTGGCGCCCGAACGGCTCCGGTGGTGATCGCCGGCCGGGGTCCGGGGCATCCCGACGGGCCGCGCCCGCCGCCGCTCGACGGTGCCCGCGAGGCTCGAGACCGCTCGACGCGGTCCACGCCGACTCGCCGCGAGCCGTGCCACCCTGGGTCGACCGGGTGGTCGCGCCGGCCACCGGATCAGGACGAGGAGCACGAACGATGGAGATGCGACGAGCCGGGCGGATCGGCGGCCTGGTGCTCCTGACCGCGGCGCTGTCCGCGGCTGTCTCGTGTCAGAAGACGGCGGGTTCGGCGGCGAGCGGCGAGGAGTGGGCGGAGCGGATCGCGGCCGCGTACGGGGGCCAGGAGGCCTTCGAGCGCACCCGGACGCTCGCGTTCGATTTCGTGAGCTACGAGGACGGCGTCGAGAAGGCCCGGTTCCACCACGTCATGGCGGTGGGAGGAGGCCCGTGCCTGTACGAGACCGACGCCACCACGTTCGCGCGCTCCCCCTTCCTCGACGACGATACGCGCTCGTGGAAGCCGGTC
Source organism: uncultured bacterium (assembly GCA_964392195.1). Taxonomy (GTDB): domain Bacteria; phylum JADJOY01; class JADJOY01; order JADJOY01; family JADJOY01; genus JADJOY01. The sequence continues at coordinate 2,846 of CAYMQR010000288.1, forward strand.
GGCCTGTCGTTGCCGCCGGGGCGCCTCACGGCGAAGGTCGACCGGCTGCGCCGCACCGGCGACGTGCGCGTCGACGGCGAACAGCAGTCGCCCGATCTGGTCCGTCGCGTCGTGGAGCGCATCAACAACGACTCGTTCTGGCTGCTCCTGCCGTTCCAGCTCCGCGACCCGGGAGTGCGCCTCGCGGAGACCGGCCCGGTGACGCTGCCCGACGGGCGTCCCGCCGTGGCTCTCTCGCTCGGCTTCGGTGCGGACTCCGGCGCGACACCCGCCGATCGCTGGACCGTGCTGGTCGACCCCTCGACCGCGCGGATCCTCCGGACCCGCGTCGAGCTGCAGAACAGCACCAGCTTCGTGGAGGCCGAGTGGAGCGGCTCCGTGAAGGCGGGCCGGCTCGACCTCGCCGATCAGCGCGCCATCGGCAAGCGCGTGATCCGCTTCGAGCGCATCACCGCGACCCTGGCCGGCTGAGCCTCACGTCGCGCGCCGCGCCGGGGCGGGCGCGAGCCACGCTCACGGGTCGAGCTGCCGCATCCGGCGCCAGACGCCGTCCGCATCACGATCCAGCACCAGCGCGGTGCCGGGACGGAAAGCCGCGTAGGACGTGCCTTCGTCCGCTCCCCGCAGGAGCCGCGCGACGAGTCGCGGCAGGCTGGGCAGGTGCCCCACGAGCAGCGTGTCCTCGCTGGCCGTCGCGAGCCACAGGGCGATGGGCGCCGGGTCCTCGTCCGGATCGAGCCGTGGATCGACCGACAGGGCGACGCCGGGTGCCACCCACCGCGCCCACAGCTCGGCGGTCTGCTCCGCACGCAGCCGCCCGCTGTGGATCACCCTCCCCACCCGGACGCCCGCTCGGGCCACGGCGCTGGCGACCCGCGCCACGTCCTCGCGCCCCTTCGCGCTGAGGGGTCGGAGGCGGTCGCTGGCCGCGTCGAGCGCTTCGCCGTGACGCGCGAGCACGAGCCGCATGCGCCGATCCCGAGCGAGCTCGCCGCGTCCCGCGCTCAGGGCTTCACGTCGGGCAGACGGTCCTTGACCTCGGCCAGTCGCGGCAGCCCGAGGTCGCGCTTGGACAGGATCGGCCTGGGATCGGGCCACGGGATGCCGAGGTCGGGATCGTCCCACGCGATCCCCGACTCGGTCGCGGGGTCGTAGTAGTTGCTCACCCGGTAGATGAAGTCGGCCTCCTCGGAGAGGACGCAGAAGCCGTGCGCGAACCCGACGGGGATGTAGAGCTGCTGGTGGCCCTCGTCGTCGAGGAGCTGGGACATCCAGCGCCCGAAGGTGGCCGAGCGTGGGCGGATGTCGACGACCACGTCCCACACCGCGCCGCGCGTGCAACGCACCAGCTTTGCCTGACCCGGATGGGTCTGGAAGTGCAGCCCTCGGAGGGTCCCTTTCACCGAGCGGGAGTGGTTCCCCTGCACGAACGCCGTGGAGACCCCGGCGGCGCGCAGCGCGTCGTCGCGGAAGCTCTCCAGGAAGAAGCCGCGCTCGTCGCGGTGCACCCTGGGCTGGATGAGCAACACGCCGGGCAGCTCGGTCGGGACGATCTCCATGTCGGCTCCTGGGGGGTCGTGGCGGCACGCGGTCAGAATCCGAGCAGGAAGCGGGCGATCGAGCGGCGCTGGATCTCGCTCGTGCCCTCCACGATCGTGAGCATGCGCACGTCGCGGTAGAAGCGCTCGATCGGGAGCTCCTTCGTGTAGCCGGCGCCGCCGTGGATCTGCAGAACGCGGTCCGCCACGCGGTTCACCATCTCGGTGGCGAAGAGCTTGGCCATGGCGCATTCCTTGTCGACGTCGCGCCCGGCGTCCTTGGCGCGCGCGGTCGCGTAGACCAGCGCGCGCGCCGCCTCGAGCTCGGCGGCGCTGTCGGCGAGCATCCACTGGATGCCCTGGTTGGCGCCGATCGGCGCGCCGAAGGCATGGCGGATGCGCGCGTACTCGGTGCCCATCTCGAGGAGGCGCTCGGCGGCGCCGATCGCGCACGCCGCGAGGTTCAGGCGGCCGTCGTTGAGGCACGCCTGGATGAGCTTGAAGCCGTAGCCGACCTCGCCGAGCAGGTTGGCGGCCGGCACCTCGCAGTCCTCGAACACCACCTCGCCTGGGTGGGACCCGCGCCCTCCCATCATCTCCTGCTGCTTGCCGAGCGAGAGCCCGGGCGAGCCCTTGGGCACGAGGAACGCCGAGATCCCTCCGCGCGCGCGCTTCTCCTTGTCGGTCACCGCGAACACCGTGAAGAGCTCGGCCCGGTGCGCGTGGCTGATGTAGTGCTTGCGTCCGTTGAGGATCCAGTTGTCGCCGCGCCGCACCGCCGAGGTCTGGATGCCCTGGGCGTCGCTCCCCGCGCCGGGCTCGGTGAGCGCGAACGACGTCAGGAACTCGCCGCGCGCCATCCGCGGCAGGTACTCGCGGCGCTGCGCGTCGCTGCCGCCGAGCAGGATCGCCTTGTAGCCGATCGAGTTGTTGACCGTGATGTAGGTCCGGACCGCGCTGTTGGCCTTCGAGATCTCGCCGGATACGACCGCATAGGCGAGCGCGCCGAGGCCCATGCCGCCGTACTCCTCGGGGATCGTGAGCCCGAACAACCCGAGCTCGCGCATCCGCTGCACGATGTCGGGCGGAACGAGGGCCTTCTCCTCGATCTCGTGCTCGCGCGGGATGACCTGCTCGTAGATGAAACGCCGGACCGTGTCGCGGATCGCGATCACGTCGTCGGGCAGATCGATCAACGACGATTCCACGCGCGGCTTCCTTTCCGACCGAAGGGCGGGCCATCCTATGTCCCGGGGGAGGTCGCGGCAACGCCGCTCGGAGCACCCGAGCCCCACCCTCGCGGGCGCCCTCCCCAACACGAGCCACGAGGAGCGGCGCGATGCGCGCACTGTCCCCAGCCGAGAAGGAAGCGGTCCTCGTCGAGGTCCAATCGCGCGTGCTCGCGGCCAAGGACGCGCTCACCGAGCGCGACCCGAACTTCGACCTCGCCGCGGTGATCAACGACGCGCTCTACCACGAGCGACGCCGCCTCGATACCCACCGCGGCAGCCCGACCTGGAAGTCGGACGCGGCGTTCTGGAAAGGGGTCTCGAAGCGGCTCTCGCGCGCGTCGGAGCGCGAGCTGCGCGACATCCTGGGCAGCGTCATCCACCGCTACCTCGGCGAGATCATCGGCAACTTCGACCCCAAGGTGTACCGGGTCGCCACCAAGGTGATCCCCTACGCGCTCTCCGGCCTCCTCAACACCATGTCGCCGACCCGGCTCCTCTCCGGCTTCGACAGCCTGGCGAGCCTGGACGACCACCTGATCGTGCGCGGCGAGCTCGACACCATCTCGAAGCTCATCGAGATCGGCACGGTGATCCTGGTGCCCACGCACCTGAGCAACATGGACTCGCCGGTGATCGGCTACTCCCTCTTCAAGGTGGGCCTGCCGCCTTTCACCTACGGCGCCGGGCTCAACCTCTTCACCAACCCGATCATCGGCTACTTCATGCACAACCTGGGCGCGTACAAGGTCGACCGCCTGAAGAGGGACGACCTCTACAAGGACACGCTCAAGGAGTACGCGACCTACACCCTGGAGATGGGGATCCACAACCTGTTCTTCCCGGGAGGGACCCGCAGCCGCTCGGGCGCGCTCGAGAAGAAGCTGAAGCTCGGCCTGCTCGGCACCGGCGTGCTCGCGTACCAGAACAATCTCCGCAACCGCAAGGAGAAGCCGAAGATCTTCGTGGTGCCGTGCACGCTCTCGTACTCGCTGGTGCTCGAGGCCGAGACCCTCATCGAGGACAGCCTCAAGGAGGCCGGCAAGGCGCGCTACATCATCACCGACGACGAGTTCTCGAAGCCCGGCCGGATCCTCAACTTCCTCCGCAGCC
>CAYMQR010000289.1:0-2781 GCA_964392195.1 uncultured bacterium
TTGTCGACGCCGGTCTCGCCGAGGACCAGCACGCCGATGTCGCTGGCGGCGGCGATGCGGATCTGCTCGACCACGGCGCGGATCGCGCGGCTCACGCCCAGGATCGTCGGGCCGGGCGGGCTCGCGGTAGCGCCGCTGGCGAGGCCGCCCGCGGCGGCGGGCGCCGGCTCCGGCGCGCCGATCGACGCCGGCGCGTCGCCGCTCGCGTCGAGGGTGGAGTCCAGCGCCGCACCGCCCTCGCCGCGGGCGCGAAAGCGCAGCCACGCGCTCCGCCCGATCACCAGCTCGCTCGCCTCGCCGAGCGCGCGCCGCTCGCCGCGCGGCAGCGGCGCGCCGTCGACGCGCACCCGGTGCGGCCGGTCGGTGTGGTTCTCGATCGACCAGCGCGCCGCGCCGCCCGCGCCCTCGCGGATCAAGAGCGCGTGGCGCTCGCGCGACACCGTGAGGTCGCTCTCCAGCACCAGGTCGTTGTGGGGAGCGCGGCCGATGCTGAGCGCCGCCGCCTCGCCGCGGGCGGCGGCGAGCGCGTCGTCGAGGTCGACCGCGGTGACCGCGCGGCCGCGGTGCTTGACGAGGCCCGTGTGGATGACGAGCTGAGCCATCGCGGATCGACGCTATCCCTGGCGGCGGGGGCTGTCCACGAACCTGTGCGGATCCCGGACAGGTTGGACAGCGGCGGTGCGCGGCGAGCGCGCCGGCCGCCGGGCGTGACGCCGCGGAATCGCGGCGCATTCGCCGGGACCAGCGCGAGCGCGGGGGCTGGCGCGGCGGTTGCCCTTCGAGGTGGCGCGCGCCGGGGGGGCGCGCATCACCCCGGAGGCTCTCGATGGACGCTCGCTCTCACCTGGTTCTCTTCGCTCGCGGCTCGCTGGTGGCGCTCGCTCTGGGAGGCGCGCTCGGCTGCGCGAGCGGCACCGACGTGCCGCGCGAGGCGCCCTCGCCGGTACGCGCGCCGGCGCCCGACTTCTCGCTCCTCGACACTGACATCGACGCCATGTTGTGGGGCGACGACGTCGCGGCCGATCCCGACGCCTACTCGCCGGTCGGCAAGCGCGACCCGTTTCGCGGCCCGCAGGAGGTCGTGGCGCCCACCGAGGCGACCGGCGCCGAGGTGCCGCTCAACCGGAGCTGCCCGGCGGCGTTGCTGCAAGGGATGCACGTCGACGAGCTCAGGCTCGAGGGCCTGGTGCGGATCTCGAACGGCGGCGCGGCGCGCGCGACGTTCGCGGGAGTCGACGGCCGCGGCGCGATCGCGGGGCTCGGGGACGAGCTCACCGACGACTGCGCGGTGGTGAGGTCGATCGGGGAGGACGGCGTGACGGTGGCGGTGGTGCACCGCAGCCAGCGCGGCGAGCTCGTCGAGCGCGCGCGGGTGATCCCGCTCCACGCGGTGCTGGAGAGGCCGTGACGAATTACACAAAACGCCAGTTTAATACAGCACAAAACGCCATTGAAAAAACACTACTTTTCGCCAGTGAAAACTGCGGCAAGTTGCTATCCGGCGAAATCGAGATCGCCGGGAAAATAGCCCAAAACGGCTCCTGGAGGCGGAGAAGTGGCTGGTTTCGGGCGGGGACGGGCCCCGCCCCTGCCGGCTTCGTCTTCCGGAGCCAACGGCGCGACGCCGCCATCGCGCGATCCGTTGTAGAAGTACGCCTCCACGCCCGACCTCGAGGAGACGACGATGCGGCCGCGACGGGTTGCGATGGGAATCCTGGCGCCGCTCCTGGCCGTGAGCTGCGGCGGCTCGAGCTCGGACGGTGGCGCCGCCAGCGGCTCGCCGCTGCTCGCGGCGTACTACGGGTACGACGACTGCCTCGGCATCGCCGACGCGAACGGCGACGGCACCGACGCCGACGAGGCCGAGACGGCAGGCTGCCGCGTGGTGACGACGGCGGACGGCACGGCGCTCACGAGCGCCCCCACGCCGCTCACGCTGGCGCTGATCTGCGCCGGCCAGGCCGGTCCCGAGGCGCTGAAGGCGCTCGATGGAATGCCGGTGGTGTTCGCGTGGCCGATCGCCGCCGGCAGCCTCGACGCGAGCGACTTCCGCGTCACGCTCTCGGACGGCTCGACGCGCACGCCGGTGCGCGCCACCACCGCGCCCGCCAACGAGGGCAACGAGGGTCGCACCGCGCTCTTGATCGGCGACTTCGGCTCGCGCCAGGCGCTGCCGGGCGAGAGCGCGCTCGGCCCGTCGCCGGTCGCGGTGGACGTGGTCGGCTCGCTCGAGCTCACGGGCGGCGGCACCTCGTCGAGCCCGCCCACGGACGTCTTCGGCGCCCGCTACACCGGGGTGTTCCTCGACTACCGGCTCGGCCCCGGGATGGTGCTCGCCGAGCTCGCGCCGTTCACCACCGCCGGCGAGGGCGCGCTCGGCAAGGGACTCCCCAACGACTGCCGCACCAGCTTCCCGGCGACCACCCACGTCCTGCGCGTGACGTGGAGCGGCGGGGTGTCGGTCGACGGCGTGCGCGCGATCCCGTCCGACCGCACCACGATCTTCGACGTTCGCGCCGAGACCGACCAGGGCCGGCTCGTGAGCCTCGGCGACCCCGCGCTCGGCGACACGGTCCGCCTGCTCGGCCTCGCCGACCTCGGCAACGGCATCGGCCTCTCCCCCGACATCTACGTGACGGACGGCGACAACGTCGTGGACCTCTGCCTCGCGCTCGGCGAGGGCGTCGACCCGGCGCGCGTCCGCACCGTGGCGACCGCGTGCAACACCGCCGACACCGCGCTCTACGACCCGTCCGGCGACACGCCGTGCCTGCCGACGGC
>CAYMQR010000289.1:2881-6690 GCA_964392195.1 uncultured bacterium
GACACGTCTACGCCGATCGTTCCCGCTCCCGGGAGGGCTGACGCCCTCCCCTACACGCCGAGGTCGACGCCGCCGTTGCGTGCGCACCGCCCGATCTCTCTCGCGCAGCGGTCATCCTGGGGTCGTCGACGAAGCGACGACCCTCCAGCCGAGGGGGGCGGACCGCATTCGAGCGGTCGTAGCCGTGTGATCAGCGCTCGCCGTCTCGGCGCGCCGACTCGAACACCTCGCGGAGCGCCGCGCTCACCTCGGGCGGGATCGGCTCGTCGGGGAGCGCGCCGGTGGCGCGGATCGTGAGCCGGGTCTGGCGCAGGTAGCGGCGGCAGTGGCCGCACAGCAACAGGTGGAGGTCGAGGCGCAGCCGCGTGCCGAGCGGCAGCCGCCCCTCGAGGTAGTCGGTGAGGAGCGTGACGAGGTCGCGGCAGGTCAGCATCGTCAGCGATCCTCCATGTGCGCGGCGACCGCCTTGCGCAGCCGAGCGCGGGCGCGGTGCAACAGCACCCGTTGGTTGATCTCCGAGATCCCGAGGGCGTTACACACGTCCTCGGACGAGAGCCCGGCGACGTCGCGCATCGTGACGACGGTGCGCAGGTTGTCGGGCAGGCCGTCGATGGCGCGCGCGAGCGCCGCCATGGCCTCGCGGCGCATCACGATCGCCTCGGGCGTCTCGTCGCACCAGCGCCGCGGCGGTACCGCCCACGCCCCGCCCGGCTTGAACGACTCGGACTCGAGCAGCCGCTCGGCGCCGCCGCCCTCGTCCTCGCCGGCGTCGGATTCGAGCGCCGAGAACGGCACGAAGCGGCGGTCGCGGACGCCGCGGGTCTTCGCCTGGTTGGTGAGGATCGTGAAGATCCAGGCGCGTAGCCGAGCGCGCCCCTCGAAGCGCCCGAGCTGGGCGAACACCGCCTTCCACGTCTCCTGCACGACCTCCTCGGCCGCCGCCGCGTCGCGCACGAACGAGCGCGCCACCCGCAGCATGCGGCCGTGATAGCGGCCGACGAGGGTGTCGAACGCGGCGCGGTCGCCGGCGACGACGCGCTCGGCGAGCTCGCGGTCGGGGTCGAGGACGGCGGCCGGCTCCACGCGCGCGACCGACCTCAGAACGTCGGGATGAACGTCGGCGGGATGTCGCGCTTGGGCGTCTCGGGCGTGGTCTCGGTGGCAGTGGGCGGCGTGCCCTCGGCCGGCGGCGTGGTGGTGGCGGCGCCCTTCTGGCGCTGCTCGGCCAGGCTCTTCTGGGCGTGGGCGAGCTTGGAAGCGACCACCGCGTCGCCCGGCACCGCGCGCCCCGCGAGCTCGAGCAACCGCACCGCCTCGTCCCACTCGCCGCGGCCGCCGGCCTCGGCGGAGCGGGTGAGCAGCGAGTCGCGGATCCGGGCGCCGGTCGAGAGCACGCGCGCGTCCCTGGCGTCGGCCGCGCGCGCCTCCTCGAGCCAGGTCACCGCCTCGGGGGCGTGGCCGGCGTCGAGCGCCTCGCCGGCGCGGGTCACGCCGCGCTCGACCACGGACACCGTCGGCGGCGCGCTCGCGGCGGCCGCGGCCGCCTGGTCCTCGCGGGCGATCCGCGCCTGGGTGTCGCGGATGCGCGCGTCGAGCACCGGGTCGTTGCCGCGCTCCTTGATGACCGCCTTCTGGTAATACGCGAGCGCGGCGCGGGTGTTGCCCTTCGCCATCTGTTCGTCGCCGAGCGCCACCAGCTTCCGCACCACGTCGGCGAGGCCCGCCAGCGCCTTCGCGTTGTCGGGCTCGGTGGCGAGCACCTTGCGGTAGGTGTCGAGGGCGTTGTGGTCGGGGGGCAGGGTGAGCTGGTTGCGCAGCAGGAAGCCCTCGGCCTGCGTGAGCAGCTCCTTGATCGCCTTCTCGTTGGCGGCCTGCGCGGCGCGCGCCAGCTCCGCCTCGCGATCGAGCTGAGCGAGCTCGTGCGCCAGCGCGGTGTCGCCGGGGGCCGCCTTGAGCGCGCGGCCGTAGGCGGCGCGCGCCTCCTCGATGCGGCCGGCCTTGCGCTCGGCGCGCGCGGTCGCGGCGAGCTCCTCGCGGATCGCGATCATGGCGTCCTTGGCCGCGCCGTTGAGCGGGTCCAGGTCGAGCACCGCGCGGTACGCGTCGAGGGCGTTGGCGTTCTCCGGCTCGACCACCTGGCCGAGGCGGCGCAGGCCGTCGGCGCGCGCCAGCGCCGAGGCGACCCGCTGCTGGCGGTCCTGCTCCTCGGCGATGCGCTGGATCTCGGCGCCCACCTTGGCGAGCTCCGCCCGTGCCTCGGCGTCGTTGGGCTGCGCCTCGAGCGCGTCGCTCAGGCTCTGGCGCGCGACCTCGAGCCGCCCCGCGCCGGCGTCCTTGCGCGCCGCCTCGACGAGCTTGGCGGCGACCTCGGCGAGGCCCTTCTCGGCCTCCGGCAGGCCGGGCGACATCCGCAGCACCTGACGGTAGCGATCGACGGCGGAGTCGCCCTGCGGCCGCACCAGCTTGCCGGCCTCGACGTGGGCGTGCGCGTCCTCGAGGAGGTGGCGTACGTCGGCGGTCTTGCGCGCGCCGCTCTCGAGCGACGCGATCTGCTTGTCGAGGGCCTCGAGCCCGCGCGCGATCTCGGCGTCGTCGGGCGCGGCGTCGCGTGCCTGCTGGTAGCGCTCGCGGGCGAGGAACGGGTCGTTGGCGGCGAGCGTCTTGGCCTCGCCCTTGAGCACCGCGGCGACCCTGGCGACGCCTTCCTTGGCGCGCGCGTTGCCCGGATCGTCCGCCAGCACCCGCCGGTAGGTCTCGAGGGCGTTGGCGCCCACCGGCCGCACCAGCTGGCCCTCGCTCACCCACCTGTCGGCCTGGTCGAGGTCCTTGGCGACCCGCGAGCGCTGGGTGGCGTGCTCGGCGAACGCCGCGGTGACCTGGTCGATGCGCTTGCCGAGGTCGACGATGTCGGGGTCCTCGGGGTTGAGCTCGCGGGCGTCGGCGAACCACTTCGAGGCGTCGTTGAGCGCGGCGCCGCCGGTCTCGGCTTCGCCCGCCTGCGCGGCGCGGTCGAGGGCCTCGTCGGTGCGCTTGACGAGGGACTCGAAGATCTCCTGGATGCGGTCGATGGCCTTGCGGTTGAGCGGCTGGAGCTTGAGGATCGCGCGGTAGTTCTCGAGGGCGTTGCGGCCGCGCGGCTCGACCAGCTTGCCCTTCTCGTAGTAGCCGTCGGCGAGGATGAAGAGCCGCTCGACGCGCTCGTCGGCGCTCATGCGCGGGTAGGTGAGCGCCGCGACCACGCCGCCCGTCACCAGCACCGCGACCACGCCCGTGATCCACGCGATCCGGGTGCGGCGCGCCTTGACGGCGGCGTGCGCCGCGACCGCCGGTCCGAGCCGGCTGGCGCCGTCCGGGGCGTAGGTGAGCTCGAGCGCGCGGCGATCGGGGCGGACGTTGCCCGTGCCCGAGCCGGCGGGGGCGCTGGGGAGCTCGCCCGAGGGCTTGAGCTCGCTCTCCGCACGCAGCGCCGGGATCACCTCGGCGGCGTCCGCGGGGCGCTCGTTGCGGTCCTTGGCGAGCAGGCGCAGGATCACCGCCTCCACGTGGGGCGGGATCTCGGGGCGCAGCTCGCGGGGCGGCTGCGGAGCCTGGTTGATGTGGGCGAGCGCCACCTCCACCGCGCTCGCGCCCTGGAACGGCGGCATGCCGGTGAAGGTCTGGTAGAGCACCACGCCGAGCGCGTAGAGGTCGGCGCGGTGGTCGGGGACGATCTGCTTCTCGGGGCTCGCCTGCTCGGTCGCCATGTAGAGCGGCGTTCCGAGCATCTGTCCGGTGCTCGAGAGCTGCGTCGAGTCGACCGCCTTGGCGAG